>JAOARK010000303.1 GCA_025210575.1 Schleiferiaceae bacterium | reverse complement strand
TTCTTTCACGACTCCATAGATGTTGATCCTGATCCAAATACAAAGTACATGCTTATATCGATGGGAGACATTGATCTATTCGTGTTAAAACTTGATGCTAATGGAGACTTTATGTGGGCAACGCGCTTTGGCGGAATCGATGAAGATTATGGTGATGAATTGGTTCTGATAGATGACAAAATCTTCGTGAGCGGAAGATTTGAATTATCTTTTAATGTGAAGGTAAATTCAACTTCGCAAACCTACCAAAGCAAAGGTTACAAAGATGCTTTCTTGATGTGCATGAACACCTCCGGCAATGTCTTATGGAACAGAACTTTTGGTGGTACAGCTTCAGATTACGCAAGGGGTCTTGCGGCCGACTCTTTAAAGAACGTATATCTAACGGGCAGTTACCGGTTCACTGTAGATTTTGCCCCGGGTCCTTCAGTGAAGAATAAAACCTCTGCAGGTTACCAAGACGTTTTTATTCTTAGCCTTGACTCTTTAGGAAATTTTAGGTGGGTAAATGTAAATTACTGTCCAGGCACCAACCACCCGGCTGCAATCACCATTGACAAAAATCAGGACTTGATCGTTTCGAGTGATTTCAACGGAATTATTGATGTAAATCCTGATTCGGCCATTACCCAAAACATTACCACCCATGGCAATCATGATATTCTGTTGCAGAAATTCAACAGCAATGGCACTCTGCTTTGGTACAAACATATTGGCGGAAATAAGTTTGATCGAATATATGCTTTAGCCACAGATACAGCAGGCAATATTTATGGCACTGGTGCTTTTGGAGATACGGTTGACTTTGATCCTGGAACTGGAGTTGCCAATCGAATTTCTCAAGGGTATTTTGATGGATTCCTTTTTCGTTATTCACCTCAAGCCGATTTTGTTTGGGTAAGAACTTTCCCGGCTGTAGAATTTGTAACTCCCGCGCACATAAGAGTTACAGAAAATAACGAGATCTTTTCTTCAGGCCGCCATAACAAAGGTATGACCGTAAATGTAGGCGGATCTAATCAGATTTTTGCAACGGGTGGAAATTACGATGGATATTTACTTAAACATGACATAAACGGCACTGGCCTTTTTGCCTCCACACTGGGCAACTATCGTGAAGATGCCATTCTCAGTTTTGCCATAAATAACAATGATGAATTGGTAACAACAGGCTTTTTTGGAAATATCGTTGATTTTGATCTAGGTCCATCTACACATTCCATTACTGCTCCAGGAATAGGAAAGCAATTGTTTATAGCTAAATACTCACAGTGCCCTTATACAAAGATTGATGTTATTGAATCTTGTGAGCCTATCGTTTGGCGCAATGGTAATTTATACAGTTCATCGAACAGTTCAGCAACTTTTACGGTCAACAATCCAACAGGTTGCGATAGCGTATATCAACTTGATTTTACAAGAAAGACTGTAAAAACGCAAGTCATAAATTTGGGAAGCGCCTTAACCGTAAACGAATATTGGGCATACTATCAATGGATAGATTGTGCAACTATGACTCCAATTGCAGGAGCAACTCAACAAAACTTCATCCCTGCCCAAGCTGGATCATATGCTGTAATTGTAACAAAAGACGGTTGCACCGATACTTCTTCATGCACTCTTTTTTCTGGTTTGGATTTAAAAGAAAATTTTGAACAGAACATAAGTATTTATCCGAATCCAACAAAAGGTGACATCCACATAGAACTAGATAATAATTTAAGCATCAATAGTATTGAAATATTTAACACTTCGGGACAATCCTTAAAACGAATTCAAGTTGAAAACCAACCTGAATTAGACGTTAATATCAAAGGTAAATCGGGTATTTATATTTTGCGAATAATCGGAGACCAAAAAATGTACTATTGGAAAGTTATAAAACTTTAATCAACCTTTAACACATCCCTCTCTAAACCGCTCCAGCTATGCTCAACTTGATCTCCTGAAGCTGCAGTAATATTCACATAAAAACCTGTTAGGTTGGCCATTCCACTGACCGGATCTATTTTTTCCGGACCATCAGCAGCTAAAATATTGACGTTTACCCCTTTCGTTTTCTTCGCTACGTTTAACCCACTAGATTGATGGCCCCAACCATGAGGTAATGCCACTACTTTTCTTTGCAACTCCTTTAAAAACCTCACAGGCACTCTCACAGCTCCTGTTTCCGTGGCCACATCTACCAGATCTTTTTCTTGCAGATTCAACTCGAAAGCATCTTCTGGATGCATATACAAGAAGTTGGTATAATTACCGCCATCTACAAAGTCTTCATAATTATGCGTCCAGCTGTTGTGTGTGGTTACCGCTCTCTTAGAGATCAACTTGAATCTCTTCTTGTTCTTATTTTCCAACTCTTGAGTGAAATGAGCTTCAACTCGAGGTAATTGTTCAACTAAGATTTCAGGCGCTAGCCTCACCTTCTTACTGTCAGTTACAATTCTCTTTTCTAAAAAGTCGTCCTTATGCGCTTGGCGCTGAAGTCCATGCATATCTTTAAGGAGGGATTTAAAACTCTTTTGACGCATGATGCGCAACAGTAAATTCAACATGAATTCTTGCGGAAACTGATTAAATGACTTTCCCTTTTTATTAAACCTACTGATGGTTTCATAGAACAATTGCCCCGCTTTTGATCCATGCATATTCACGCCTGCATGCTTGGCCAAATTCATATAAATGGTTGCTTCATCCAGCTGCTCATGCTCCGGTTTTACCACAGCCTTTGTGGCCTGCAAATAAGGTTTGGTTTGCAATCCGAGCATTAATGGAAATACAAATGGAAGATCTGGTCTTTCCATTGGAGTTGTACAAGGCAACATATAATGCCCAACACTAGCGGTCTCATTAGGAAAAATATCTAAAGAGACCAGCAATTCCAATTTCTGAAATGCCTTTCTCAATTTATTAGAATTCGCCATCGTAATCAATGGATTACCTCCAGTCACAAACAGCGCTTTTACTTGTTTATCTCCCGGAGTTAAGATCTCATCTGCTAATACCCCTCCTGGAAAAGCATCATTAACGGATTGAAAATCGCCAATTCTAGAGCGATCTGACCTAACCAGCAACCCGTTCTTCTTGCCAAACTTGGCAAAATCGATCAAACCCTTACTCACCAGCGCACCACCTTTTTTATCTAAGTTTCCACTGATAGCGTTTATACATTCCTGAATCCAAAAAGCCATGGTTCCGTTATAGCCCATGTTTACCCCGGTAGAACAGTAAAGTGCTGCACCATCCGCCTCAGCGTAAGCCTTAACCATTTCTTTCAAAACATCTGGAGAAATACCAGTTACTTCCGCAGTTTTTTCAGGTGTCCATTCTTTTTGAATTTCTAAGAGCTCTTCAAAACCTTCAGTATGTTTATCAATTACGGAATTATCTATTCCATTAATTCGAATCAATTCATTGAGGAATGATAGGTAAAAGAAAATGTCAGTTCCTGGATTTATGGCCACATGCCCACCAGCAATCTTAGCCGTTTCAGTATAGCGCGGATCTACCACATAAAGTTTGGCTCCGCGTGCCTTCATATCCTTTAAATGCTTACTCGGATTGGGAACTTGTAGGAAACTCCACTTGCTAACGATAGGGTTAGCCCCAACAATAATCAGGCAGTTAACATTAGGCAGATCAGGAAAAGGTTGCGTAAAGGGGAAGCCATACATTTCGTTGGCTACCGCAAATTTATTGCTACAATCTTGGGTAGCACTGGCATACAAACTCTTGGAACCAATACCCTCCATAAAACCCTGGGCAAACATGGGATGCAATACTCCGAAGCCCGCGGCTGTGCCAACATACATCGCGATGCTGTTCGGGTCAAAATCCGATCTCAACTGCTTTACTTTTTTTCCGATTTCAGAAAATGCCTGTTCCCAAGAGATGCGTTCCCATTTTTCTCCTACTCGCTTCATGGGATATTTGAGTCGATCAGGCGAACTGAAAATATGGTGTTGTTTTAATCCTTTAGGGCACGCAAAACCTGCTGTTGCAACATGATCTTTATCTGGCTTAATAGATATGATCTTATTGCCTTGTTTTTCTACTTCCAACCCACATAGCGATTCACATATCCTGCAAAAGGTATGTTGTTTTTCAAGTTTTGGCTCCATGCAGCTAAAAATAAAAGAAAAGCACCCAGTGCAAAACAGAGACAGCAAGAAAATTAACCATTACGAACCCCCATAAAAAAAGGACTTTACAATTATTTAATAGTGATATATTTTGTATTGATAGTTTTACTATTATATTTGCACACTCAAATATGAATTTTGAAACTATACATATCAACAAAGTAATTGGACGAGCACTGATGATGATCTTCTTGTGTCTCTTTGTTGCAGAGATAGGTATAGACGGATTTCAAAATAAATCTTACGAAACAGTTATAGAACATTCTGAGTCTACAGAATCTAAGGATATAGAAGACAAAGAAGTTGAAAATGAATTTGTTGAAATAAGAGCACATCACGAAGAAGCTCGAAGAGCTTTATGGAATAGCAACCAGTATGATATGGTTATCGCAGATCTACACCCACATTATGCTGACATTCCTACCCCGCCTCCGGAAGTGTAGCTAATACTACTCGATTACTACACAAACAGCCTTCTGGCACAAATCTTTAATAATGAATAAGAAAATTACCCCCATGGGGAGGTTATGGTTACTCTTAAAACCTGACAGCCTCGACATAAGAAACATATATATCTACGCCATATTTAGTGGATTGGTTTCATTGAGTTTACCACTTGGAATACAAGCAATTGTGAATTTAATTCAAGGAGGTGAAGTAAGCGCATCTTGGATACTACTTGTAACAATAGTAGTACTAGGTGTAGCCATCTCAGGGATATTCCAGATCCTTCAGCTTCGAATTACGGAGCGACTTCAGCAGAAAATATTTGCTCGTGCTGCTTTTGAATTCGCCTATAGAATTCCGAAGATCAAACTAGAGCAGCTTTATAAAAAGTATGCACCAGAATTAATGAACCGATTTTTTGATACGCTCACGGTACAAAAAGGATTACCCAAGATTCTGATTGACTTTACAGCTGCGGCTCTTCAAGTGATCTTTGGGTTGTTGTTGCTATCCTTCTACCATCCCTTCTTTATTGTATTCAGTTTGGTATTAGCACTTCTTGTTGTTGCTATCGTTCAGTTTACTGCAAAGCCAGGAATGAGAACTAGCTTAGAGGAGTCAAAACACAAATACACCGTGGCCTATTGGCTTGAAGAGATCGCAAGAGCTGCACCAAGCTTCAAGCTTGCTGGTCAAACGCGTCTTCCATTAAACAAGACAAACAACAGAGTTGATAACTACTTAGATGCAAGAAATGACCACTTTAAAATACTGATGAAGCAATATGCTTTGATGGTGGCTTATAAGGTAATTGTGGTTGCTGGTTTGTTAGGAATTGGTGGTATTCTGGTATTCGATCAAGCTATGAATATCGGTCAGTTTATCGCAGCAGAAATTATTATTCTTCTGGTTGTTTCTTCTGTAGATAAACTCATCCAAACCATAGAAACCATCTATGATGTACTTACCGCATTAGAAAAAATAGCACAGGTAACCGAATTGGAAATAGAATCTGATGAAGGTATTCATGCAGATGAAGAAATTAAAGAAGAAGCCATTGACGTTACGCTCCGTGACATTTCTTTTAGATACAGCGACAAAGATGAACCTACTTTAAAAGGATTTAACTTAAAAATTAAAGCTGGCGAAACCATTGCCCTAACGGGATCTAATGGCTCAGGTAAAACAACTTTATTGAACATCCTTGCTGGAGTATATCAGCCCGACAGCGGAAGTGTTCTCTACGGAGATATTCCATATAACAACATGGAACCTGAAAGCATTCGAAACTTGACAGGAAGTTATCTAGAAGAAGAAATAATATTCGAGGGAACTGTATTGGAGAACATAACGCTAGGTCGAGATATTGCCTCTATTGAAAATGTAAAATGGGCGATTGAAAAAACAAAACTCACCGAGTTTGTTCATGGCTTGAAAGACGGCTATAACACCATTTTAGATCCATTGAATCAAGGCCTACCGAAAAGTATCGTTCAAAAAATTCTCCTTGCCAGAGCTATTGTGATCAAACCAAAGATCTTGTTCTTAGAGCAACCTTTAAAGCACCTAGATGTTAATGAAAGGAATGAACTCATTGACTTCTTAGTTAGCAAGGAAAACCCTTGGACTCTTGTCGCGATTACTTCTATGAGCTACTTCGCCATTAAAGCAGACAAAACACTTGTACTGCACAAAGGTGAGTTATTGAGCTTTGAAAAATTTGATGATCTAGACCGAATAATTGATTTAGAAGACCATGCTGAACATATCAAAAAATAAAATTACCAACCGTGTTGGTCCATATAGATACTCTTCCTTCATACGTTTTGAAAACAAAGGAGCTAAGAACGTACTTCCAAGAATTTTAGGAATAACCACTCTAGTAGTGCTGATTATTCTATTCCTGCCTTGGACACAAAATATTAGAAGTCGTGGAAATGTGACTGCATTACGTCCAGATCAACGTCCACAAACTATTCACTCTGTAATTGCCGGGAGAATTGAAAAATGGTATGTACAAGAAGGTGACTTGGTTGAGAAAGGAGATACCATACTTTTTATTTCTGAAGTAAAAGACGAGTATTTCGATCCTAATTTATTAGACAGAGCTGAGCAACAGTTAAAGAGCAAAGAGCTAGCAGTTGATGCTTATATGGAAAAGGTTAAAGCCAAAGACAACCAAATTGACGCTCTGGTTCAAACCAGCAAGTTGAAGATTCGCCAAGCTGAGAACAAATTAGATCAGGCAAACTTGCAGGTAAAAAGTGACAGTATAGATCTTCAAGCTGCAATGACGAATTACGAAATCGCGGAATTGCAGTATAAGCGCCTAGAGAATCTTTATGAGCAAGGTTTAAAGTCTTTGACGGATTTAGAAAAGCGTAAGCTCACTTTGCAAAAATCACTCGCTGAAAAGATCTCGAAAGAGAACAAATTACTTACCAGCAAGAACAAAGTGCTGAACGCTAAAGTGGAGTTAACATCTATTGCTGCTCAGTATAGAGATGATATCGCTAAGGCCGAATCGGAGAAATATACGGCCATGTCTAATATGTACGATGCAGAAGCTGTTGTAACCAAGTTGCAAAACCAATACATTAATTATTCGGGACGTTCTGGAATGTATTACATAACAGCTCCTCAATATGGATTTATAACACAGGCCATTCAGAGCGGTTTAGGCGAAACCATAAAAGAAGGAGAATCTATTGTGAGCATTATGCCTTCAAAATACGATTTAGCTGTAGAAATGTACGTTC
>JAOARK010000302.1 GCA_025210575.1 Schleiferiaceae bacterium | reverse complement strand
CATAAAGGCTTTTTCGTCCATGGACTCCTCTAACTCTCCCCCCTTGCCAGAACCCACCAAGGCGTTTTTGTTCTGAATTTGATAAAGATCATAGGCCCCCTCTTCATAGGGGTGACTCTCATTCAAGGCGTTCAAAATTGAGCCCTCATAAATAACAGGATAAATAACCTCAACCCTCTGTTCTTGTTCGTGATGTCTTTCATCAATTTCACCAACGTGAGGATTCGCCCCTTCTCCAGCTTTAAATGTTCCCGTTCCTGTTAACGAAAAACTACATTCTGAATATTTACCGATAAAACCTGCCCCAGCTTGAAACAAAGCGTTTAGTACTTTTTCAGATTGAGCTACAGGTACAAAAGTGACCAACTTTCGCAACAACCCATTTTTAGGATCTAGAATCTCAACATTTTGCAGTCCTAAACGAGACGCAATTTTATAATTCACCCCAGAGTGAACATTATCTAAATTGGTATGAATAGCGTAAATGGCAATATCATTTTTGATCGCCTTCATTACCGTTCTTTCAATGTAATTCTTTCCTGTAAAAGACTTTAACCCGCCAAAAACAATAGGGTGATGTGCCACGATTATCTGAGCTCCAACTTCTATTGCCTCATCTACAACATCTTCAACACAGTCTAGGGCCACAATACATTTCTCTACTTCATCGTTGGGGTTTCCAACAATCAATCGACTATTGTCATATGATTCTTGATACGCTGGCGGTGCCCATAGTTCTAGCACCTTGATCAGGTCTTTTATTTTCAATGAATTGGAATTTAGGTGCCAATATGGTAAAATTATTAGCACAATAAAAAAGCCCTTCGAAAAAACGAAGGGCTTTCTAATATTTAGGTTAAAGTAGAGCTTACTTCTCTCCTTTTTCCATTTCTTCTTTCAAAGCTGCTAATCCACCAAGATCACCTAAAGTAGTTTTCTCTACGTTAGACTGAACTTTCTTAACTGCTGCTGCAGTTTTCTTAGCTGTAGCTGCTTTCTCAGCTTTCTCAGCTGCTTTCTCCTTGTTAGAAGCATCTCTGTTAATTTGGCTGTGAGAAACTACGATTCTCTTAGCGTCTTTAGAGAACTCAATAACTTTGAATTCTGCAGTTTCGCCTTTCGCCAATTTATTTCCATCTTCTTTGTTCATGTGACGTGATGGACAGAATCCTTCAACACCAAATGTTTCAAAGTAAATGTCAGCTCCTTTATCACCAGCTTCTTTAACAACACCTGTATGGATAGAACCTTCTTCGAATACAGCTTCGTAGTTCTCCCATGGGTTATCAGTTACTTGCTTGTGACCAAGGCTTAATCTTCTGTTATCAGTATCTATTTCTAGAACTACAACTTCAATTTCAGAACCGATAGAAGTAAAGTCAGATGGATGCTTGATCTTCTTCGTCCAAGAAAGGTCAGAAATGTGAATCAAACCATCGATACCTTCTTCTAACTCGATGAATACACCAAAGTTTGTGAAGTTTCTTACAACACCTGTGTGCTTAGACTCAACTGGGTATTTAGAAGTAATGTCACCCCATGGATCTGGAGTTAATTGCTTAATACCAAGACTCATCTTACGCTCTTCTCTGTCTAGAGTTAAGATTTGTGCTTCAACATCATCACCTACGCTTACAAAGTCTTGTGCGCTTCTCAAGTGAGTAGACCAGCTCATTTCACTTACGTGAATAAGACCTTCTACACCTGGGATGATTTCTACGAAAGCACCGTAATCAGCTAATACAACAACCTTACCTTTTACTTTGTCACCAACATTTAGGTTAGCGTCTAAGTTATCCCAAGGATGTGCATCTAATTGCTTAAGACCCAACTGGATTCTTGATCTGTCTTTATCGAATTCAAGAATACAAACGTTGATTTTTTGATCAAGCTCAACGATTTCTGATGGGTGATTAATTCTACTCCAGCTCAAGTCTGTAATGTGGATAAGTCCATCTACGCCACCAAGATCGATGAATACACCGTATGATGTGATGTTCTTAACAACACCTTCCAATACTTGACCTTTTTCAAGACCAGAAATGATATTTTTCTTTTGTTCTTCAAGATCTGCTTCGATAAGCGCTTTGTGAGAAACAACAACGTTTTTGAATTCGTGGTTGATCTTAACAATCTTGAACTCCATAGTTTTACCTACGTATGCATCGTAATCGCGGATAGGCTTCACATCAATTTGTGAACCGGGTAAGAATGCTTCTAGTCCGAAAACGTCTACAATCATACCACCTTTTGTACGACACTTGATAAATCCAGAAACGATCTCTTCGTTCTCGAAACCAGCGTTAACGCGATCCCAAGCTTTCATAGCTCTAGCCTTTCTGTGAGAAAGAACTAATTGTCCTGTTTTATCTTCTTGCTTGTCTACTAAGATTTCAACAGTGTCTCCTTCTTTCAAGTCAGGGTTGTATCTGAACTCGTTCAAAGAAATAACACCTTCACTTTTACCACCGATGTCAATCAACACATCGCGGTCAGTTTTTTGAATAACAACACCGTCAACAACTTGGTGCTCTACAGAAGTTACCAAAGTAGCTTCGTACATTTTTTCTAACTCTTCTCTTTCATTATCAGACATAACTTTCATGCCATACTCGAAAGAATCCCAGTCAAAATCTTCAGGAGCAACCTGAGCCTCTTCAGCATCTTCGATGATCTCAGCTACAGTTAAAGTTTCTTCTTCTACAGTCTCTTCAGTTTCTGCAACAGCTTCTTCTTTAACTTCCTCAGTTACTACTTCTTCTTTTGTTTCAGCAACAGCCTCTTCTTTTGCAGTTTCTTCAACAGTGTTTTCAACTGCTTCATTTTTTACTACTTCCTCAGCTTTTGCTTCTTCAACTTTTTTTGCCTCTTCAGACATATTGTAATCATTTGTATCTCAACACCATCAAGGTCATTAACAAACTATGTATTGAGAGATATTATAAATATCTAATATTCAATCCTTTTTTCTGACCTCTGGGCTTGTAAAAAAAGGGCTGCAAAAGTAATTAATTATTACACCGAATAAAATTTTATTACTTCTTTATTTTCAGAGAGTTAAAAGAATCTGAGAAATAAATATGCAAATGGTCGTATTTTACATTTTTAGAATTGATTCTAGATTTACAAAAAACCTGAGACATGATAAAAGTGATGTTGGTTGAAGACAACCAAAATTTAGCCAGAAGCATACGCGAAAAACTTGATCTTTTTGAAGAAATTACTCTTAGACATACGGCTCGAAATGGTAAGCAGGCCTTAGAGTTTGTGCAGAACAATGTGAGTCCTGATGTTGTTTTAATGGATATACAAATGCCAATAATGAATGGAATTGAGGCCACCCAACACATCAAAAAATCTCATCCTGAAGTAAAGATTGTTATGCTTACCGTTCTAGATGATGACGAAAGCATATTTAAAGCGATTATGGCTGGTGCGAATGGCTACTTATTGAAAGACTCCAATCCGAAAGAACTTTACGATGGAATAACTGGAATCATTTCAGGTGGTGCTCCTATGTCTCCTAGTATTGCTTTAAAAGCCTTGAGCCTACTAAGAAATCCAGAAAGGATTAAATACCAGGATACCGAAAGTTTTGATATAACCAAAAGAGAGCAAGAAATTCTCGAGCAATTAAGTACAGGTTTGAGCTATCAAAAAATCGCAGATAACCTTGTTATTAGCAGCGGAACTGTAAGAAAACACATCGAAAACATCTATGGAAAGTTACAAGTGCACAACAAATTAGAGGCGGTAACCAAAGCAAGAGAAAACAGAATTATTGAGTAATTCTTATATTTGATATCAGTAACCCCTATGTTGCCGTTCACTGTCAATTGCTAATCCAAATACATTTGTAATGTTTTACAAAATGCGTTGGTCCATTTTTATGGGCTATTTTTTTGTTGCAAACCTTTGCCTTGCCCAGCTTACGCTACCTCCTAGTGGCAATAACCAACATACAGAAATCACCCAACATATGGGGATTGTATCCGTAACGGTTAATTACAACAGTCCTAATGTCCATGATGACAAAGGAGAAGATCGAAGAGGAAAAATATGGGGCAAGTTGGTTCCTTACGGTTATAACAACTTATACTTTGGTATGAGCTCTGAAGATAACCCATCTCCATGGAGAGCTGGTGCCAATGAAAACACGACCATTGAATTCAGTCATGATGTGGTTATCGAAGGACGCAAGGTCGATGCGGGTAAATATGGTGTCTTTATGGTTCCTGAAAAAGAAGGAGAATGGCAATTACTCTTATCGAACAACAGCACCTCTTGGGGTAGCTATTTTTTCAACAACGAAGATGTAGTATATACAATAAACGTATTGCCAGAATCTTCAGAATACAACGAGTACCTTACATACAATTTCTACAATAGAGAATTAGACAACTGTCTTTTGAAATTAGAGTGGGAAGACCTTGCAGTTCCAATGAAAATAGAAGTAGAGAACATCCATCAATTGTATGTAGACAATATTAGAAATGAACTAAAAAATTATGCTGGATTTAAATATGACGCTTGGGCTGAAGCTGCCATGTTTTGCGCAGAGCATAAATTAAATCTTGAAGAGGCACTGGATTGGGCGAATCACTCCATCGAAGGCAAGTGGGTAGGACAAAAAAATTACATTACTCTTTTGGCTAAATCAAAAGTGCTGATGGCTATGGAGAAAGACGAAGAAGCTTCGGCTACTTTAAAAGAAGCTGTCTTCCACCCTACAGCTGTAATTTTTGATT
>JAOARK010000301.1 GCA_025210575.1 Schleiferiaceae bacterium | reverse complement strand
ATTCACCAATTCGTTCAATTGGGTTTTGGTCTGGTCACTTTGATCGTTCGTTACAGAGATCTCTAAGTTATCAGGGAAATAATCCTTTTTAGCCTTGTCGATGATCGCATTGATCTTGTCCGAAACGATGATAAGGTTCTCTCCCCCACGCTTCATTACATCAACCATCACCACAGGGTTTTTATATTCCCTTGCGTAACTTTCTTTCTCCACCTCTTTAAAAGTGGTTGTTGCGATATCTCTTAAGTAAACAATGTTTCCTTTTTCGTGCTTTACGATAACATCTCCAATTTCTTCAATGTTATTGAAGTCACCTACTACGCGAATATTTCTTCTGTAGCCATCAACCAACAAGTTACCTCCTGATACGGACAAGTTTCTATTCGAAATAGCTTGAGCGATATCGCCAAAGCTCACGTTGATAGATTCCATCTTTTGAAGATCAACGCTAATTCTAACCTCTTTATCATCAACTCCGCGAATCTCCGCTTTTGAGATTTCTGGAAGGTCTTCAATACGATCCTCTAAATACTCTGCGTACTCTTTTAATTGATCTATAGTAAAATCTCCCGAGAGGTTGATGTTCTGAATAGGAACAAGCTCTGAAAAGTTCATTTCAAAAATGTTCGGATCGGCAGGAAGATCTGTAGGAAAGTCGGGTTGCGTTTTCGCAATATCAACCTTGTCTTTTACCTTCCTTAAGGCCTCTTCTGGGGTAATGTTAAAATCAAATTTCACATCAATCGTAGAATACCCTTCAACCGACTTTGAGATTACTTCATCTACACCAGAAATAGCATTGATCTCTTTTTCAAGCGGACGAGTAATTAACTTCTCAATATCACTTGGGCTGTTACCTGGATAAGGTGTACCCACATAAATCTCTGGGGTAATAATTTCCGGAAATGCTTCTGACGGCATTTGGATGTAGGCCATTAATCCCGAAAAGAAAATAATAACCGTAAGCACTAAAACCGTAAGCTGGTTTTCAACGGAAAAGCTCGAGGGACCAAAATATTTCCCCTTTCCGTCTGCGTCTAAAATGTTTTTTTCGTTTTCCATTGTTGGCTTCTTACTCTTTTACCAATCTAACTTTCTGACCTTCTTTAACACTTCTAGAACCGCGGTCTACAATCAATTCAGATCCTTTAAGTCCTTCGGTCACTTCAATCATGTCATTTTGAGACGGGCCTGTTTTCACAATCTTTCTTTTCACTACGCCAACGTCTTCAAGCATGTCTTCAAGCACATACACAAAACTTTCTCCAGAAGTGGTTTCTTGAACCACGCGACTGTTTAAAACAATAGTACTGTCTTTACTGTAATCATTAATCTCGATTGAGGCCATCATGTTTGGCTTCAATCTTTTTGATTGCCCTGAAAGGGAAACATCTACTTGGAATGTGCGGTTGTCCGGATTAATAAAGCTTCCTACTTGCACCACTTCTGACTCAAGCTCTTCCTCAATGTTGGTAAACTTTACAATTGCTTGTGTTCCTGGTCTAACCTTGCCTACATAATACTCACTTACATCAGCCGTAAGGTAAACAGAGCTTAAATTCACTAATCTGAACATTGACATCTGCGGTGCTGCCATTTCCCCTTCCTTTGGGAAAACATCATCAATTACTCCAGCAAATGGGGCTTTAACACGGGTCATATCGATCTGAGCATTCACTGTTTCTAACTTACGCTCAATAGACTCCTTGTTATTCTTAGCTTCTAAATACTGTACTTCAGATCCAATTTTTTCTTGTAGCCAAAGCTTCTCTTGTTTTCTGTAGATCTCTTCTGCTAATTCAAGAGCTGTTTCTAATTCTGCCTTATTCTTTAGTAAAACAGAAGCATCAATTATGGCCAAGGTTTGACCTTTTTTCACTCTTTGGCCTCTTTCCACTTTAATGTCTTTTATCTTTCCAGAAGCCTCACTCATAATAGTAATTGCCTGATCTGACTCAACCACACCGTACACCTTGAAGTAATGTTTGAACTCGCTAGGCTCAATTTCTAAAGCGGTTACCAAACTGAATTTGATAGTAGTATCTAAAGCGGCAATTTGCATGTCCAACGCTTTGATCTGCTCTTTAACTGCCGATTGAACTTCTACCAGTGAATCGCGCTCAACTTTAAGTTTTGCGATATCTGAATTATCTTCTGGTTGACATGACGCAAAAAGCGCTGCACCAAAAATTATATAGAATACTTTTTTCATTATTTAAATAGATTTAGTCTTGTCTAACTTTATTGTAATTCCCTAATATTTTCTCGAGTTGTACCTTTTTATCTAGTACATTATTGGCTGCATCAATCACACTTCTTAATGCCTCTTGATATTGGTTTTCTGCCTGAGTATACTCTAAGCTACTCACCATACCTTCTGCCAATTTCTTGGCACTTACATCTCTAATTTTCTTGGAGATCTCGACATTGCGCTTTTGTGTGAAATAACTGTTTAAGGCGTACTCATACTCCGCCTTAATTGTTTGATGTTGAACCTTTAAATTATCTGCAGTTTGTTGCTTAGCAATTTCAACTTGATCTAAAGAGATTTTTGCCTGTTGAACTCGTGCATTACGACCTCCACCTGTGAATATTGGGAGGGTTACGTTTATCGCTAAGTTCTGCTGAATGTTATCAGCACGCTCCACGCCCATCTCTCCTTGAAACACATTCGCGTTCGCATTAAAGATATTGTGATTGTACAGATAGTTGAACTTAACCTTTGGCAAATACTGAACGTTCTCATTTTTCACGTTTAACGTCTGCCCTTCCTCTTGAGTCAATAGAATCCTGTAGTCAATGTTTTCTTCAAGATTGAATTGCTCATCCAGCAAATTCCCTCCATCTTGAGAGAACAGCATTAAGCTTTCAATATCGTCAGTAAGAATTACTTCATTCTCAACCGGAATACCCATATTGAACTTTAGAAGCATTCTGGCGATTTCACTTTGCTTCTTAGCAAAAACCAAGTTGTTTTCTAAGTTAGACACGATCAACTCAAGTTGGTCAACATCCTGTTCTTCCATAAAACCAACTTCAAACATCCTTTTCGATTCCTGATAGTTTTGTTTTACATATTTCAGGTTGTCTTCAATGATCTCAATGGTCTTATCAGAAACCAAAACCAAGTGATACGATTTAGCCACTTGCTCTTTTACATCAATTTCACTTTTTTCAAGTTCATTGATACTATTTTCTTTTAAAACATCTGCTGCCATAACAGCAACGATATAAGAGCCATCAAAGATCAACTGCTCACCAGTAATACTGCCGTATGCTTGATATGGAGTACCAAATGTTAATGGAGCCAACTCTCCAGATACAGGGTCTTCCACCACAAACGTTTGCAGGTTAATATTCTTAGTCCAGTTACCTGCGGTGTTTATTTGGGGTAAACCTCTAGAAATGTTCTCCCATAAAATCTTCTTCGACTTTTGAACCTCTAGTGATGCACTTTGCACACCGTAATAATTCGTTACAGCATAGTCTTGTGCTTGCAATAATGAAAAGCTATTTTCCTGGGCTATTGCACCAAATGAAAAGAGCATTGCAAAAATTGCAGGCCATACTTTAACCTTCATTTTTGTTTAGTTTTTGTTTTAAATATTCTAGTCCTTTTGGGGATGCTATACCTCTAATGTGATAAAGCACATGCTCTCTATGAAATTCGGATGATTCACAAACCGTTTCTGGAATTGAATCATTATCGCTCTCCATAAGTAAAGAATGAGCTAAATAGATATAAGCTATGTAGTCATGATTGATGTCGGTTCTGTAGTACCCTTGCTCGGTACCTTTTTTTAAGTTCTTACGAGTAGTGTCAAGAATAAACTTAACCTTACTCTTGTCTAACCATCCGAATGTTTCAGCATGGTATTTCTTTAGTTGATAGAGCATTGCCGGATGCTGGGTTCGCATCATATCGTCAAAATACTCATCAACTGTAAAGAGTTCATCTATGGCATTTTCTGTTTTGTCAGAAATGGCCTTTAGGTCTTCCATCACTTTTTTAAACGTGATCTTCACACCCTGATCTACCAACTCTGTTTTGTTGCTTACATACTTGTATAAAGTTTTCTTCGAAATTCCCAATTCTCGAGAAACATCGTCCATCGTTACACTTCGCACACCAAACTTCAAAAAGAGCTGTACAGATTCCTCAATAATTTTCCTGTGTGTTTCTTCCATTTCGGGGGCGAAAATAAAAAGAATTTCAATATGGAAACATTTTTTGTGTAAAACGTTTCCTTAGTTTCTTTGGGCTAACATCAAACATTGTGCCTTTGGTTGTTTATTCACTTTTTTCGTTGCACATTTGTCATTCAAAATTTTGATATAAATGGCCAGAACAACTGTACAGGAGGCGCTAGCAAACACCAGTGTAGGTGCGGAAATAGAGGTGAAAGGATGGGTAAGGACTTTCAGAAGCAATCGCTTTATTGCCCTAAATGACGGAAGTACGATAAATAACATTCAGGCAGTAGTTGATTTTGAAAAAATAGATGAGTCTATTCTAAAGCAAATCAATACCGGTGCTTGTATATCTGTAAAAGGTGAGCTTGTACAGAGTATGGGTAAGGGTCAAAGCGTTGAAATTCAAGCGAACGCAGTTGAGGTTCTTGGAAGTGCCGATCCCGAAGAAGTACGTAAAACAATTATGCAGCCGAAAAAACACAGTTTAGATCTCTTAAGAGAGCAGGCTCATTTACGTTTTAGAACCAATACATTTTCAGCGGTATTTAGAATCCGTCATGCTGCCACAATTGCAGTTCACGAATACTTTAATAAGAATGGTTTTTACAACATTCACACCCCCATTATAACGGGAAGTGATGCTGAAGGAGCAGGCGAAATGTTCAAAGTGACAAACCTTGATCTGAATAACCCTCCTAAAACAGAGGATGGAGCTATTGACTATTCACAAGATTTTTTCGAGAAAGAGACCAACTTAACAGTTTCTGGTCAGCTTGAAGCGGAATTGGCAGCCTTGGCTCTTTCTAAGGTCTATACTTTTGGTCCAACCTTTAGAGCCGAAAACTCAAATACCAGCAGACATTTAGCTGAATTCTGGATGATTGAACCTGAAGTTGCGTTCAACGATCTAGACGATAACATGGATTTAGCCGAGAGCTTTTTGAAGTATGTTATTCAATATGTTCTGGATAATTGTAAAGACGACTTGGAATTCTTAAACGAACGTTTTGTTAAAGAAGAACAAGCAAAACCGAAACTTGAGCGCAGTGAAATGTCGCTAATTGAAAAATTGAACTCAGTTGTGGACAACAATTTTGTTCGACTTTCGTATACAGAGGCGATTGAAATTCTTCGCAACAGCAAGCCAAATAAAAAAGGAAAATTCAAGTTCCCTGTAGACGGGTGGGGAGTAGACCTGCAATCTGAACATGAAAGATATTTAGTAGAAAAGCATTTTAAGTGCCCTGTGGTTCTATATGATTACCCAGCAAACATTAAAGCGTTTTATATGCGTTTAAATGATGACGGTAAAACTGTACGCGCTATGGATGTATTATTCCCAGGAATTGGTGAAATCGTGGGTGGTTCGCAACGTGAAGAACGCTATGATGTATTAAAAGATAAAATGGCCGCCATGGACATTGAAGAAAAAGAGCTGTGGTGGTACTTAGAAACACGAAAGTTTGGCACATGTGTGCATAGCGGCTTCGGTTTAGGTTTTGAAAGGCTCGTACAATTTGTAACAGGAATGGGCAATATTAGAGACGTAATTCCATTTCCAAGAACTCCAGGTAAAGCGGAATTCTAAATTTTGGCCTCCTTTTTGAAGGGCTTTAAAGTGTTTTATTAAAACCCAAAGTATGTTATCCCAAACGCAGAAATTTAAATTACAGCAAAAACTCTCGCCTCAGCAGATTCAGTTGATGAAACTGATTCAGTTGAGCAACACTGCGTTAGAGGAAAGAATAAAAGAGGAAATACAAGAAAACCCTGCCTTAGAAGAAGGCAAAGAAGCCGATGTAGATGCTGATCTCAATTCTTCTCAGGAAGAACAGACCACAGACGAACAATATGAAAAAGACGAGATCATTGAAAACTACTTGAGTGGTGACGATGGTCCGGAATACAAAACCAAAACGAACAATCACAGTGCCGATGATGAAGAAAAAGAAGTTCCGCTTGCTGGTGGCACAAGTTTCATCGAGCACCTTAATGCTCAGCTAACCTTAAGTGGTTTATCTGAGCACGAAAAACAAATAGGTTCTTTCATTATTGGTTCACTGGAAGAAGACGGTTACCTCAAACGAGAGTTTCAAGATTTAGAAGACGACTTGATTTTCCGCTCAGGAGTGATGACCAATTTTACAGAGTTAGATCATGTGCTCTCTACCATTCAAGAGTTCGATCCACCGGGGGTTGGCGCAAGAGATCTTCAAGAATGTCTCATTTTACAACTGGAAAGAAAGCGCGCAACAGAAGCTAGAAGTTTAGCTTTAACCATACTTGACAATCACTTTGTTGAGTTTCAAAAAAGACACTTTGAAAAACTAGGTGCCAAGTTGGGAGTAGAAAATGACGAGTTGCAAGCTGCCGTAAACGAAATAAAAAAGCTAAATCCAAAACCTGCCAATGCAGCTCCTAACAATAGCAGGCCCACCGAGTATGTCATTCCCGATTTTAAAATCACTATAGAGAACGGAAAGGTAGAACTGACTATAAATTCTAAGGATATTCCTGATCTTTTTGTAAGCAAAAATTACAAGGAGGCATTACAACATTACTCGAGTTCTAAAGGCCAAGTAAGCAAGAAACAACAAGAAGAGGTAAACTTTATTAAACACAAGCTTACTGCGGCACAATGGTTTATAGAAGCCATTAAACAGCGCCAGCATACTTTATATATTACTATGATGGCCATTATTGATCGTCAACGTAATTATTTCTTGACTGGAGATGAGAAAGAACTGAAGCCGATGATCTTGAAAGACATTGCAGATGTAATTCAAATGGACATTTCTACAGTTTCTAGGGTTGCCAATAATAAATACGTACAGACACCTTATGGCACTTTTTTGGTAAAACAGCTTTTTAGTGAAAGCATGACCAATGCAGATGGAGAAGACATTTCTACCAAAGAGATAAAGAAAACTTTAGAAGAGCTTATAGAAGATGAGGATAAACGAAAACCTCTAACGGATGAAGCGCTTTCTAAACTTTTGAAAGAAAAAGGATACCCTGTAGCACGAAGAACCGTTGCAAAATACCGTGAACAACTCGACCTTCCTGTGGCAAGAATGCGTAAACAAGTAAGCTAATGTGGGCTAAACTCGTGTCTTACATTATTCACCCAGCCATTGTTCCTGTACTTGGGGTGATTATCGCCAAGTTTACATTGCCTTATCACATTCCAGATCAATTATTCTATTTTGTTGCTTTGTATGTATTCGCAGGTACTTATGTCTTTCCGCTTTTCATCGTAATTGGGCTATACAAACTCAATTTTGTTCAATCCATTCATTTAAAAACAGCCAAAGAGAGATTCTACCCTTTTCTGGTTTCAGCATTGTTCTACTTTCTTACCGCAAAAGCAGTTTTGCAATTTCATTTCCCAATAGAGTTATCTAAATTCATCTTCGCAGGTTGCGCAATAATCGCTACTCAGTTCATATTATTAAAAACTACCAAAGTTAGTGCCCATGCATCGGCTGCTTCGGCTATGCTTACTTGGCTCATTTGCCTTTCATTCGACTATAACCTCAACATGTTATTTCTTATTGCAATGGCTACACTTGCTCTTGGGGTTGTAAGCAGCGCCCGTCTTTATTTAAAGGCACATTCTCCTTCACAAATCATTACGGGAATAGGCATTGGGGCTCTAGCAGTTATCGTTTTTTACTGGGGTTAAAATCTCCCATCAACTCTTTAACTCATTGGTTCTACGCTTTACTCATTCTCTTTTTGAATGTCGTGCAAAAAATCATTTAATTTGGAAGCTAATTTCTATAAGGGAAATCTGAGTCTTATGAAAAGAATAATATACGCTTTTAGTCTTGTGCTCTTTGCAATGTCCTTTGCAAAAGCCTCTCACCTTTCAGGGGGTGATATCCAGTATCGATATATTGGAGATTCAACAAACACACCGCATCACTACGAAATTTTACTTCGCGTTTATCGTGATGTAACTGGAGTAGGTCTTGGAACTCAACAAACGGTTACCGTTACTTCAAGTTGTTTTGCCAACTTAACTGTAAACTGTCCGCTTATTCCAGGGTCTGGAGGTATTGCACCAACTCTATTTGATTGTGTGGATCAAAATGCCCCAGGTACTAAAACGCTAGAAATTTATGCCTATAAAGGATATGTAGTGTTACCAGGAAAATGTTCAGATTTCGCTTTTTATTGGTCAAGCTGCTGTAGACCTCCAGGTATTGATAACATTCCGGCCTCATCTGGTCAAGGTTTCTATTTCGAAGCCCAATTGAACAACTTCGTTGGCAATAACTCTTCTCCACTTTTCGTGAGTGAGCCTGTACGTGCTTTTTGTGTAGGTAACAACTTTAACTGGAAACAAGGTGTTATTGAAGACGATGGAGATTCAATTCACTTTAGCTTAATTCCTTGTAGAGAGCTTGCAGGTGGTCCAACAGATATCCCTTTCAACCCAGGATGGACGGCTCAACAACCGGTTACGACTTCGCCTCCAAATTCATTGACAATTCACCCTAAAACGGGTAATATAAACTTCACCCCTGCTGTATCAGAAATTGATGTTCTGGCAGTGCTGGTGGAAGAGTATAGGTATGATAGTTTATTGAACATCTATGTCCCCATTGGTTCATCGAACAGGGATATGATGATTACAATATCGCCTACTTGTAGTCAACAAGCTCAGCAAGGTGTAATCTTAGATTACAACGCTCCAGGTATTTATCCTGATCCTATTAATGGTCTACCTACAATTGATTATAACTGTTTGGATAGTTCTGTGGTAATGACATTTGCTAACAAACTAGACTGTAGTACTATTTCTCCTGACGGTACAGACTTTAGATTGACTTCTCCAACGAGTCAACCAATACCGGTTAAGGAAATTGTTTCCATCTGTGATGCGAACAATGAAACAACACAATTATTACTGAAATTACACAAACCACTTGCTGTTAACGGAAAGTACTTCTTGTACTCTAAAACTGGAAACGATGGTAATACACTTATGAATAAGTGTGGTTTCCCAATGGCAGAGTTTGATACGATTCAATTAAATGTTCAGGGATGTTTCCAAATGCAAATGGACATTAAGAACGTTTACATTAATGAAGATATTCACCCTGTTGTTGAATGGTTAGCTGATACAAGTACTTATCCTACTTACTTGTTCGACCGTTTCGTAATTCACAGAAAAGATCCAAACGGCCCTTACCAACAAGTAGGTCAAGTAATTGATCAATACAAGAATTTCTTCTACGATCTTCAAATCACTCCTCAACAGGTAGATCAAAATGTTTACCACTATAAGGTTGAAATGATTTTGAACAACACAGCGATGGGCAAAACAAGAAGTATCAAGTCTATCGTGTTAGAATCTAACGGAAACAATTGTGATTCGATCTATGTGTTTTGGAATAGCTATGACGGATGGGCTAACCCAATGTATACGGTTTACTTAGGAGAAGATGATGGTTCTGGTAATATAACTTGGACTGCTCAAAATGCCACTCCTCAAGCTGACACAACGTATAGCGTGATTATAGACCCTAATAAAGAACAAGGAACGTATAAGATCAAGGTTGAGACAGTAGATCCAACTCAGACCTATACAGCTATTTCTAACTGGATTGAATGTGGAAAAGTAATTCCTCCACCAATTGAGCCACCAACACCTGTTATTCCAAATGTGTTTACTCCAAACAACGATGGTCAAAACGATTACTTGACTATAGAAGGAATCATGTTATGGAAAACAAGAAGATATGTTGCACTACACAACCGTTGGGGTAACAAAGTTTACGAAACTGAAATGTATGACAATATGAATGCTTGGGATGGAAGCACATTGAGTGGTTCTGAAGCAGCAGATGGTGTATACTTCATCATCGTAGAATTAGAAGATGCTGATTCTGGACAAACGTTCACCCATAAAGGAACAGTTACTCTAATGCGCGATAAATAATAAAGCATAGTATTACACATTAGAAAAGAGAGCCGATTGGCTCTCTTTTTTTTTGCATCACCTCGAACAATCAACATAGCTATTCTTTTACGAGATATTAACTTTTTAAGTTGAGTTAACGAAACTCATTCCTGCGCTAACAGCGGGCTGACGGCAATTAATTCTCTATTTCGTCTCTTCTTCTTAGATGGTTCATTTGTCTAGTAATTAGATGATAAACCACCCTCATCATGAAAAAACTTTTCGCATTAATCAGTTTCGTTTTCACTATGTCATTTTCTGCCCAAGCAAGTCACTTTGCTGGTGGTGATTTACAATATGTGTTTATTGGTGACTCTACTGGAGTTGCCCATCAATATCTATTCATTTTGAGACTCTACCGAGATGTCTCAGGTATTCCTATGCCCAATCAAGTGGATCTTCATGTCTGTTCTTCATGTTTTTCTACTCAGATTGTTCCCATGCCGCAATATGGCCCAGCACAATTGGCACCTACACTTTTTGATTGTGTTGATCCCAATGCACCAGGAACAGTAACTATGGAAGTATATGAATACCGCAAAGTAGTCACCCTGCCCGGTGTCTGTAATGACTTTACTTTCATGACCGAACCATTAAATGCAAGGAATGGCGCAATAGACAATTTAGATCTTCCGTCTGCTTCAGGTAATTTACTGATAGAAGCCAAACTCAATAACTTTATAGGGAACAATTCATCACCCAAATTTGTGAGCGAGCCGGTACGCGCCTTTTGCGTGGGTAAAGAATTCAATTGGAAACAATCGGCCATTGAAGAAGATGGAGATTCTATCTACTTCCGATTGATTGTTCCTAAAGGAGCTCCCTTCAATTCAGTTTGTAGCCCTGTTCCCTTTAATTTCAATGCTGGTTGGACCTATTTACAACCCATCAGGACAGTTGCGGGTACCCAATTAACAATCAATGCCCAAACAGGGAATATCAATTTTACACCTTCCATGCAGGAAGTAGATGTGCTCGCTGTAGGTGTGCAAGAATTCAGGTACGATTCTACCTATAATCAATGGCTTGAGATTGGAGAAGCAACACGCGATATGCAAATCACAGTCTCCCCAATGTGCAGCCAACAAGCCCAAATGGGTGTGGTTTTAGACTATACGGCACCTGGAACTTACCCAGACCCAATAACAGGGTTACCCACTATAGATTACAATTGTTTGGATAGTTCTGTGGTGATGCATTTTTCAAATAAACTTGACTGTAGTACCATATCACCAGATGGAACCGACTTTAGACTTACAACACCCACTAGCCAACCCATCCCTATTAAAGAAATAGTATCTGTTTGTGATGTAAACAATGAAACCAATCAACTATTACTGAAATTACACAAGCCATTGGCAATCAACGGCAAATACTTTTTGTATTCCAAAACTGGAAACGATGGCAATACCCTACTCAACAAATGTGGATTTCCGATGGCGGAATTTGACACCATACAGTTGAATGTTCAGGGTTGTTTCCAAATGCAAATGGACATTAAGAACGTTTACATAAATGAAGATATTCACCCAGTGGTAGAATGGCTGGCCGACACAGCGACTTACCCCACTTATCTATTTGATAAATTCATTATTCATAGAAAAGATCCAAACGGGCCTTACCAACAAGTTGGGCAGGTTATCAATCAATACAAGAATTTCTTCTACGACTTACAAATAACACCACAAGATGTTGATCAAACCATTTACGACTACAAGGTTGAAATGATCTTGAACAACACTGCAATGGGTAAGACTCGAAGTATTAACTCAATCTTGCTTGGAGCTCATGGAAATAGTTGCGATTCTGTGTTTTTAGAATGGAACGACTATGACGGATGGGCAAACCCATCATACATTGTTTACTCAGGTGAAGATGATGGTTCTGGAAATATTACGTGGACTCCTGAATTCAATACCCCGCAGGCAAATACGAGCTATGTTTACAAAATAGATCCTAATAAAGACGCTGGAAACTACAAACTCAAAGTAGAATCTGTAGACCCCTCAATGACTTATACGGCTATTTCAAACTGGGTTGAATGTGGTAAGGTAACTCCAAAACCTGAGGACCCCGTTGATCCGATTGTACCAAACGTATTTACTCCTAACAATGATGGAATGAATGATCTGTTAGTCATTAAAAATATTAGTTCATGGAGTGGTAAACGACAAGTGGTGATACACAATCGTTGGGGAGATGTAGTTTACTCAACAGATAACTACTATAATCTTCAAGCTTGGGATGGAAGCTCAAAAAATGGGGCGCCATTAGCTGATGGAGTATACTTTATCGTTGTTAACCTTGATGATCCTGCAACGGGAAGAACCTTTGATTACAAAGGCACAGTTACCATAATGAGAGACAAATAGAAAATAAATAGGTTAGGACAAAAGAGGCGATATCAGCATTAGCAGGTTCGCCTCTTTTTATTTCTTCCACAATCTAAGCTGCGTTAAATCAAGGTTTCCTCCTGAGAGTATCAATCCCACTTTCTTATTGTTGAACAACTCCTTGTTCTTTAATACAACAGCCAAGGCTACAGCCGAAGAAGGCTCAACAACAATTTTCATTCTTTCTAAAATCAAAAAAAGAGCCTCTTTGATCTCATCTTCTGTAACCGTTAAAATGTCTTCAACATGTTTTGAGATTACCTTAAAGTTTATCTCCCCCAAAGAAGTCTTTAACCCATCTGCGATAGTATTTGGGTTAACCGATGGTATCAATTTGCCTACCCTAAATGATTGCTGCGCATCATCTGCCATCTTTGGTTCTGCACCATACACTTTTATGGATGATGCAAAATGCTTGGAACTTAAGGCCGTTCCTGAGAGAAGCCCACCTCCACCAACCGGAGCAATAATTGCCTCAATGTCTTTGCTATCTTCAAGAAGCTCTTTTGCGGCTGTGGCAGCGCCACATATAATATGTTCGTGATTGTATGGCGGAATAAATTTTCCAGGGGTTTTGGCCAATACTTCTTGTAAAGTGCTTTCTCTAGCTTCTAATGTTGGTTTGCATAGAACTATTTCTGCTCCGTAGCCTTTCACAGCATCCACCTTAACCTGAGGTGAATTCTTGGGCATGACGATTGTCGCCTTCATGCCTAATTTCTTTGCTCCCCAAGCCAATGCTTGCGCATGATTTCCTGAAGAGTGCGTAGCAACGTGTTCAATACTCTTGTCTAATTGCGAAAGCGCATTAATAGCACCTCGAGCTTTAAAGGCTCCAACTTTTTGAAAATTCTCGGCTTTGAAATAGAGGCTTGCCCCAATCAATTCATTCAAAAATGAATTCGTGAGCACAGGTGTTCTGTGAACATGAGGCTCTACACGCTGATGAGCTCTCTCAATCTCAATTTTGTTCATGCGCTAAATTTACACCCAAGATGAATTCAAACCCACATTTGAAGAAGAGGTATTTGGGCGCGAAACAATAATGTATTGTCCCGTTGGGCTTTTTTTAGGAACCATGATAGGAATGGCTTTTACTTTTTCTAATTGAATATTTAGCCTGTTCTTGACGTTTGGTATGGCGTTGATTTCTTCGGTGCGATACCCTCGTTTACGAACTCTTACCTTTAGTGTACCCTTTTCAATGTCTTCTTCCGGTAAACGGATCATGAAAGAGCCATCCTTTTTCGTGTTGGTTTCAATAATGACTTCACCATTGCGCTCTAATTGCACCTTGGCGTTCTCAATCATCTTTCCTGATTTTTTATCTGAAATAGTTCCCGAAAACTCAAAAACGGGGCTATCGGCAAAGCAATTTTCTGCCAACATCACAATAAAGAAAAGAAGAGTAATCTTTAAGTAAAGTTTCTTCATGATTGAGTTTCGGTCTTCGCTAACGAAATTACATTTATATCTTCAAAATAGCTTTTACCACTATACATTTCACAAATCTTTAACAAGAGTAAATTTTCAAATTTTTTCTCCGTTTCTCCCTCAAACACAAGGGTTTCTGAACGACCAAACTCACTAGTTCTCACCTTTAAAATACCTGCTTTGTATTTTCTCAGGCTAGCAACAGCTCCGTATACGTTTTGGCCATTTTGCACATTGGGTTTGTACATGTAAGCATACAGCAATAATTGCAGCACTTTTTCTTTTTCAAGATCCGGATTGTACATGTCTTCCAGACTTTTAATATTTAAGTTTTGCTGTTCAACACTTCCTGTTTTGTAATCAATGATATATATATCATTTCCAATTTTTTCAATTCTATCTGCCTTTCCTCTTAGCCTAATGGTTTCATCTAGCTCTGGCACATAGACTGATCGATCTAACATCTCTTCTAAACTCAAGATCTGAATGGTTCTCCCCTCTTTTTTAAAACCCTCTGCTCGCGTTCTATCAGAAGTTAAGAAGTTGTTTACCATCGTTTCGGACACTTGAAAAATGAGTAAATTCTTACCTTCTCTCATTTGACCTTTTTTGTAGTGCCTTTCAAAGTTCAGACGTAATTCTGAAGAAGCTTTGCCCTTTATCGCATCAAAATCATTACGCTCTGGGAATGTCCCTATAAAGGGCTTATATAAGTTCTCCAAAGTATCGTGAATAACTGAGCCAAGTGTAGCATGCCCAATAGTTTCCTCAATTTCATCCGCATCATAAACTCCCAAAATGCGATTGAAGTAAAAGTCTAAAGGATTTCTTACATATTCTGAAAGCGCAGTTGGAGAAACTCCTTTTTTAAGGAATGCCAGAATATCATTTTTCAATGCAGCTGTTTTCTCCATTTTATCTAATCCGTTTAAACTCTCCTCCTTTACATATATAGACGCCTCTTTTTCTTCATAAGTTACGCCCTTCCCGTTTAATTCTGATTGCAGCTGAAGAATAAATCGGCTTTTTTCCTTTGCTCCTAGTCCAGAACTGGCGCTATTATAAATAAGGTGAATGTTTTTGGCTCTCTGTAACAAACGATAGAAATGATACGCATAAATGGCATCCCTCTCTTTGTGCACTGGCATTTCGTAATGGCGCCTAACGTCAAAAGGAATAAAACTGTTGTTGCTCTTTCCAGAAGGCAGGACCCCTTCATTTAGTGAAGTCATAATAACAGTATCAAAATCCAAAGTCCTGGTCTCTAATATTCCCATGACTTGCAACCCTTGTAAAGGCTCGCCATAAAACGAAATTTGTTCTGTTGAAAGTGCAGTTTTGTAGAGGTCTATAACTACGTTTATTTCCACCGGCCAATTAACCGACTCCAACTGAAGCATTAAGGCCTGAGTAGCTGAAGTTACGTGAAAATACATCTCTTTCTCTACCTGACTAATTTCAACCGTGTTGCAGTATGCTTTGCAAATTTCTATGGTTCTTCTTAGAACCTCAACAAGGTCTGCTTCCGAAAATAATAGATGAAGAAAGTCAAGATTTAAGCCAAATTTTGAAGCAGCTTGCTCCAGCTGGTCAATACTCAAAAATGTCTGATT
>JAOARK010000028.1 GCA_025210575.1 Schleiferiaceae bacterium | reverse complement strand
TTCCGTATGTTATCTCCCCAACACCTTCTTCTTCTGATACTTAAAGAACTCAAATAAAGAAGATGCAGAAATATCAAAACAATTTCAAAAACAAAGTTATCAAGTAAATTATAGGTAATTAATACTATTAAAAGCAATAATAGTATATTTTTTAATACTGACAACCCCTTTAATTTGGGCATTCAAGAAGGATTTGAAACAAAAACAGTATTTAATACTAATTTAACTGAATTTCATTAGTGTTATTATATATATTTGCTGATGTAAAGGTGGGATCCTAACTAAAATTTATTCCACTAGATTTATGTTTAAACTGCTCACCTTTACTTTTAATACTCTACAAGCGTATAGGTGATTTGAGTGGATTCAGTTTTACCAGCTAGAAGCTCGGCACTTGAAGATTGAGAGGCAAGGTCCCATTCATACGAAAAAGAAGTCCCCTGACCTACCCCTGCCCCAGTCCATCCAGATTGAATGTTGCTTACTAGGTCAGCGCTCTTGCTGTTTGAAACCGGAATAGGCAATTTTTGGTTACTATTAACTGAAGGATTCGAACCAGAAGATGTATAAGTGTTAGAACTCCCAATTACCACATAGAGATTGGTTTCATTTTCAAATTCAGGTTGACTAAAAGCAGATCTATGAATTGTAATTTTTGCTCCATTAATTGCACTAGAGCTGGCCACATATGTATACTGTAAAAAATAAGTATCTGAATAAAACGGAAATAGATTTTCAACCTGGTCTCCTGCTTGTTGAATGGTTGTGTTTGATTGCATTTGAACCACACTACCACCACTATTAACACCAACAGGATCTACAATGCGTAGTTGAGATTGAGAAGGAATTGAAAGCACTAATTGGTGACTCGCTTCTTGCCCGAGAAGGAAGAAAGAGAAAAAGAAACCAACTAATACCCCAATGGTTTTCATTTTTTTGTGAAACGCAGAATAATAGTCAGGAATTGACAAGTATGGGATATAGGCTGCTTACAGATCTATTAAATTTCAGAAACCCCGTTCCTGAAATCCAGGAACGTAGGTTTATCCGAAACTTGTCGTTTGATGTGAATTGATAAGAACTGAACTAAAATTTATTCCACTAGATTTAAGTCTTCAGGTCTCACAACTTTTATCATTAATGTGTTCATGAAAGCCTAACTAAAATTTATTCCACTAGATTTTATATTAACACTTCTTTCATCAACACAATTAGAACTACCGATATATAATCATTGTTCTATAGACAATGTATATGCCAAAAGTAAAGTTAGAAGAACATTTTAAGAAAAACAACTGATTTACAGCACATTAAATTACCTAGGAAGAATTAAACCCAGAAATTCACCCACGGAATACCGATGCACACAAACAAAAAATGGGGTTTCCGCGGTATTCCGATAAAATTAAGAAGGGCGCTTTATACCAAGCTTTTTCATTCGGTCTCTCAAGGTGCTTGATTTTAGATCAAGGATTTGCGCAGCCCCATTCTCACCATCTATTTTCCAATGGCAATTATTCAAAACCTTTGTGATATGTATACGCTGCACTTCAGCTAGGGTTAAACCGCAGTCTTCAATTTTTTGAGAAGACTCATTTACACCTGCTTCAGGAATTACTAACCTTCCTTCTTTAGATAATATTACCCCGCGTTCAATTACATTTTCTAATTCTCTTATGTTTCCAGGCCAAGTATTGGCAGTTAAATACGCCAAAGCTTCATCAGAAATATATTTTACTGATTTGTTGTATTTAGCTGAGTATTTTGCCGTAAAGTGCTCAACCAAACTAGGGATATCTTCCTTTCTCTCTTTTAATGAGGGCACACCAATAGGAAACACATTTAACCTAAAAAACAGATCCTCTCTAAAGTTCCCTTTTTCTGATTCTATTTTAAGATTTCGGTTGGTGGCTGCCACAACTCGAACATCAACGTTTCTCACTTTACTGTCCCCAACCACTTCTATTTCGCCTTCTTGAAGCACCCTTAATAGCTTTGGCTGTAGCTCTATTGGCAACTCTCCAATTTCATCTAAAAAAATAGTCCCTCCATGGGCCAACTCGAATTTTCCTTTGCGATCTGACACCGCACCTGTAAACGCTCCTTTTTTATGACCAAAGAGCTCACTTTCAATGAGTTCTTTTGGTATTGCAGCACAATTAACTTTTATCAAATTTCTACTCGAGCGATTACTGATATTGTGAATTGCCCTTGCTACCAATTCCTTTCCTGTCCCTGTTTCCCCTTCTATAAGTACTGTAGCATCAGTTTGAGCAACCGACTCAATTTTATCAAGAACCTGTTTAAAAACATCACCTGCATAAATCATGTTCTCAAATTCATACTTCAAGTTCAATTCTTCCTTCAACTCGACATTTTCTTGCTCCAGCTGAGCTTTAAGAATTTTGACTTGCTTATACGAATCATTTAATTTTTGAGTCGCTTCATAAGATTCTGTTACATCTCTAGACACCCACAAAACATGGGTAACCTTGTTATTCTTAAAAATCGGTTTTAGGTAATTATCTGTAACAGACACATGGTTATTAAACTCCATTTTCTCGGTGTACCTTAACGACTCTTTGGTTGAAATTACCTGTTTGTATTTAGCAATTTTACTCTGGACTAAACTTTTGTCCAACTCCATTATGTTTGTCAAAAAGAATTGGACTTGCATGTCTTTGACATCTTCTGCGGAAAAACTTTTTCCTCTAGCTCTATTTACTTCCTCAAAAACTTTGTTTACCGACTCAATATAGAGGAGCTCTCCTTCAATCCGAATCAAACCCATAAACTCAGAAGTAGTGTTGTATATCAGGTTTAGTCGATTAGTTTGTTCAAGCAACTCAAGTTCAATTTGTTTTTGAAGCGTAATATCTCTGCCTACACTCTGATATTCTACAACTTCACCCGATTCGTTAAAAAAACCTCTATCCGTCCACTCTTGCCAACTTATTTCACCATTGGGTAAAGTTACCTTTTGAACATCCTTTGCTATAGGGCGCTCAGGAATAATGCTCTTAATTTTCCTTTTGAAAAACTCAAGATTCATTTTAGAAAAATCCTGAAAGTAGGAGGTGCCAATAGCTTCTTTTCTGTTTAATCCATAGGTTCTGCAATAGGCATCGTTCACAAAGGTTCGTTCGCCATCCGCTTTCCAACGAACGATCATTTCCGTTTGATCTTCTACAATGGATTCAAAATGACTTTTGCTCTTTTCTAGGGCCTCAACAGCTTTCAACTCTTTTGTTTCATCCAATAAATAGGTAAAAAAATGAAGAGGTTTTTGTTCACGATCTTTAATAATTGTGCTTGATACCTTAGCATGTATCAATTCACCATTCTTATGAAAATATCTTTTTTTGAATTGAATGTGCTGTCTTTTCCCCTCAATGGCATCCTTAAAAAAATTAACACCCACGGGTATATCTTCGGGATAGGTTAAATCAATAAACGTTTTGTCGAGCATCTCTGACTTAGTATAACCAAACAATTGACAACCCATTTCGTTTATATTGATGAACTTACCATCTAAACCCACCATACAAATGGCGATATTGGCTATTTCAAAACTCTTTGTGAGCAATTGGTTGGCACGTGCCAATTCACCTTCCACCCTTTCAATTGAAGACAGGACAGCACTCTCACTTACACCATTTTCAGGCAAGGCATTTACCTTTTTGGACATATTTCACTTTTTTCTTCGCTCTTTGCGCAAAACCTAAGCATTGCACAGAACCATGTGCTGGGAAGACACATTCGTAGGAAAGGGGGAGCTCTAATGGTTTATGCTCACAAATATAACCGCAGCATCAAACTAAACCACATATTTAAAGATAATTTGCAGTAAACTTTTGGAGAGAATCTTTCTCTGAATAATCTGTCAAAGGTATTGGATATGAGAAGCTCAATCCTCTTGAATAATAACATTCTTCACTCTGCCAACTTCACCTGTATCTAACATCACTTTTATTCCATGAGGGTGGGTTGGCGACTTGGTCAAAATGCGTTTCACAAATCCGTGAGTCAATTCACCTGTACGTTGATGGTGTTTCTGCACCACTTCAACTTCTGAGTCTATTTGAATATTACTTCTTTTTGATCCACTTAATTTTTCCATCATAATGCAAATTGATCGCCAAAATCGGCAATTCTAAATCCTTTATCTACTACTTCTTCATAAATTGGATGATCTGTATCAAGTAATGGATTGGTGTGGTTCAAATGAATAAAATGGATTTTATGCAAATCGACTTTTCTCAAACCAGCATCCAAAAAAAATTTCATGGTTTCTGTCACTAAAGGATGAGGAATTTCGCTTGGATCCCTGTGGTTTAATTCTTCCTCACTGTAAAATGTACCATCTAGTAATAGGAAGTCAACTTCTCTAGAAAGTGCAACAATATTCACCTCCCATTTACTCCACTTATCTATGTCTGGGATGTAGATCAGACTTTTATTAGGTCCTTGAATCTTAAATCCAACCGTTTCGCTATACTCATCACGATGCGGAACCAAAAACGGTGTTATCACAAGTTTCTCTGATAAGTAAATTGCACTATCGGCCGCCATAGGTTGCAAGTCGATATTGTTCAATTCTACCAATTGACTCCAGGGTCCATTAGTTTCTAGAAAACCTTTCATTCTTGGCATTGCATAAACCGGTATGGAATCTCCACCCAGTGCTTCTCTTCCAAAATACATAAGCCCTGTATAATGCCCGATGTGCGCATGGGTTAGAAAAACCGCATCAGGAATTTCGTTTTCTCTACTCGACATTTCGCTCTTCAAATACTTTAACTGAGAGGTAATATCTGGAGTTGCATCAATTAAGTATGCTTTTTCATGATTAAAGTCTAGCACGCCCAAGCTAGCCACCTTCTTCTCTGAAACGCTATGTGTTATTTCAGCACAACATATCTTCTTACAATTTATATGCGGATAGCCAGCATCTTGAACTGTGCCTAAAACCGTAACCCAAACTCCATTCTTAGGAGCAATTTCAAGATTACGTTCTGGAGGAGCTACTACTTCATGGCAAGCATTAAGTGCTATAGCCATTAGGACGATAAACCACCTCATCGGTTCTTTTTTTCATATCGGTTTAACATCGCAGCCGTTTGTTTATTGAGTTGTTTTTTAAAGAATGAGGTTCCTCCTAAAAGAAAGCCTTTCCACCCTAGAGCTTGCTTTGCCCAAGCATGTAAATTAAAATTATCAACATGCTCAATAATCAGCCCATCTTTAAATTTCATCTGAGCTTGAATCTTGTTATGAACAGCTCGACCAGATCTTGAAAATAGATACTTTGCCTCCCAGTGGGCTCTTGCAGAGTCTTCATTAACCTCAATGTTTCTTACCTCTACCGCAAAAGTTGATTTTGTTTGACTCGCGCAAAGCATTCTCCACATATTGGATGCATGCTCGCCTTTTAAAGTACCAAAAGCTGGGTCTGTAAAAATCACCTCATTATGATAGCAGGAAGCCATAGCCTCTGCATCTAAATCATTGAAAGAAGAATAGAATTTATGGATGGTCTTTTGCATATGCGAAAGTTATGTTTTCTTCGTCAAAATTTTCAATCCATGAAGTGGTACATCTTAGCATTAAAAAATAGCGTCTTAATAAAAGGCAGAGCCTCAAGAAAAGAATACTGGTATTTCATCTTGTTCACCTTTCTCATTATGGTAGTGGTAGCCAATTTAGACGATCTACTCTACCAATTTGCAGGAGCACCAAAAATGGGCATATTAAGTACAGCCGTATTTTTAGTGAGTCTTGTACCTGGGTTTACGGTAACCGTTCGAAGGCTTCACCATGTAAACAAAAGCGGAACATGGATGTTGATCTATTTGATTCCGTTCGGAGGACTTTACCTCTTGTTTCTTTTTATTTCACCCAGTTTTTATGGGAACACGCGTTGGGGTAATAAACCCGCTAGCATTGAAGGAGACGAAGAAGATGCGGAAGTACTTGACGAGTTCATGCTGAAATAAACTACTCACCGCAATCGTATCGGTTCAATACAATTTTATAGCCTTCTATAGATAGACAGAAAAATGC
>JAOARK010000300.1 GCA_025210575.1 Schleiferiaceae bacterium | reverse complement strand
TTGATGACCTTCTAAAATGCGTTTGTGTGGAACCACCACCGGTTCCGATTAAAGGTTCTTCGTCATTACCCGCTAAACGGTGGGCTACATTTCCCAATGCTATTCCCAAAAGTGCTCCAATGGGGCCGCCAATTGTAAAACCAAGCGCACCACCAAAAATTTGATATACTGTTTTCAATGTCTTTTATTCAATGTTATCGTCAGACTCCTGTTCTTCTAATTCTCTTTTCCGTTGCTTTCTATCGTAGGCATAGAAAAGAAATATAGGAACCCAAATAAATGTAAAGATGGCAAGTCCTGCGCTTACCCCGTGTTTTAGAAATGTTAATTCTGAAGAGCGAAAAAAGATTCCGGCCATTATGAGCAGAACTCCTAAAATGGCGACACCAAAAAGAAATTGTTTCATATGTTTTGCAAAATTACATTACAGTGGCGGTAACACCTACTATAGCTGCAATTACAAACAAAACGCTTGCTATGGCTACTTTTTCTTTCATGTTTATAAAAGAGTTTAAAGCAAAATAGCAATAGCAAGCGGCTTAAAAAGATAGAATGAATCTGGTTTTTAACAGGCTATCGTGAATTAACCTCCAATTCCAAATTTTACACTAATACCAAATATGATGAGCAAGATGACCACCACAAATACGATCATCAACATTTCACCTTTGGTTGCTTTCTTTTTTTTACGGTTTTTTTTGATGGCTGCAGCTCTACGTCTGATTTGTTCTGGCGTGTACTTTCTATGTGCTCTTCTGTCTACAGTCATAACAAGTTTTCAATAGATTAGGATTAAGTAATCCCAATTTAAAGAGTTTTATTGAAAACCGAAAAAATAAATATCCCCAATTATTAATTTTTTAGGTCATAGACTGGTGATTAACGAGTTACAAAACCAGGATTTCTACCTGATAGAGTACAGGATATATTTTAATATTGATTTTTTGTTTAGAAGCTTCACCTGTGCTGTGATTACCGAGCGGTGAAGGTTAATTTGAATTTGCTTGAATGCTTCTGTTTTTTCAGCGTTATAGACTTTGAAAATTCAATAGGATTTGAATCTGATATTGTTGAAAAAAAACAAATCATATAGGTTGTGATAAAATGGAGCTAGCTAATAAATAGGGTTGCTATATTACTGGAAGTGCCTGGATATTAATTTGGAATGATATACTTCTTTGGCCTAATCGGCACTACTAATCGTAAGAGAAGTACGATTTAGATTTAGTGAAAAAGATGCGCAAACCGTCCATTTCTAAAATAAGATACAATCGATCTAAAAAGCGAATTTCGGCATCCATAGATTTCCCATTCTTTGCAATCATTGTGATTATTCGGTCCTCAATTCTGTACTTTCCAGATATGCGCGTGCCAATTTGGTGAGAATCGTTGGGGTCTATTAATTTCATCAGGAAGGTGAAATCGTCATTAAAAGTGTAGAGGTCTCCTACGGCTTCGTTTAGACTCGTAAGTTCTTTAGGCGTACCCATTTCCCAATAGGCTAAGGCCTCCCATTCTCCACTTATCAAAAGATCTTTAACAGGAGTGCTTACAGAAGGTTCGTCTGCCGTTAGTGCTTTTAGCACAACATAAATTGCAGAATCCTGGCTTTGAGCAATTGTTGAAAAGCTCAACGTAATTATTAATCCAAGTGCAATTGTCCATTTCAAATTCATGGGGCAAAAATAAGGCAGCTCAGAAATTTATCGACATGTATAAGAGCTCCTTGAAAGTCTAACGCAAAAGGGTTACCGCACCATCAATAACTTCAGCTTTTACGGCTAACGTATCACCTTTTTTCCAAACATATTCTGTTACATGGACACTTGTATAATTGCCAGAAGTGCACCTTAAATCAATGCCAATGTCTTTGTCAAAGTTGTGGTGGTATGCGCTGCCAATCATGCAATCTAGTCGCGGGTCTACCCCCAAAAGATTGGGAGGCAACTCTTGCGGACCGTTAAAGGCTAGCGTTAGCGCCACTTTCCAATTCCTATTTTCTTTTTTGTCTTTCTGGTCTATGATGATAAAGGACTTGGTGCTTAACAAAAGAGAATCATTTTTGTTTAACAGACTAATTTGCTGATCTGTAGAAACGATACGATCATGTCTGGTAGTATGGCTTGAGTTTGGGCCAGAGTGGTGATTGGCGGAGTATTCGAGAATGTAAAACGCAACACTATCTCCAGAAACGGGTGCAACCACGTTGTTTTGCGAGTAGATTTTCCCGCCCAAAGTGGGCAATGCTTCTTTGCGCTTACTTTCCTCTATAGAACTGTCAATCGCTTTATAAACAATAAAGAAAAACCCACCAGCCATTAAAAGGGTGGTAATGAATAAATACAAGAAGACTTTAAGAATAAATTTGCCGTTTGATGCCATGTAGTTGTTTATCTGTTTACGAGGGTAATGAATTGATTTGACATTGGGAATCTATTTCAAGCCACCGATTTTTTTCAATTCTTTTTCGGTTAGTCTTCTTTCAATTTTCCACCCTAATTCACCAAAGACTTCTATATATCCTTTATCCTCATGGAAGGTTACTCTTTTTGTACCCTTGGGTTTAATTCCATTATGAATGAAATCTAAATACAGTTGTTCTTTTAATTCTTCTTCTGACATATTATTTGGAGAAACAAACAAGGTACGAGGCTCGGCCATGATGCGTTTTTCTTGATAGAAATATTCAGGAGAAGAAATGGTCAGCATTCCGCTTTCTGCGGGACGGATATGGTATTCTTTGGCATACTGAACTTCCATATTGCCATTGGTCATTTTTACGGAAGACATGGTGTTTGGTCCCCTAGAATTTAGGAAGCCATTTAAGGTTGGCCAGTTCACCGAATCAGGTTTGAAATCAGACTCAAAAGTCACTTTTATTACTTCATCAAAGCTGCAGCTGTCTTTATCTAGAGTGATTTTGGCTTCTTGAGCAAAGGCTAAAGAACAAAGTAATGCAGCCACAACGCTCATTTGAATTCTTTTCATACGGATTGTTTTGAAGTCGCTAAATAAGATTATTTAACGGTATTCTAGTTTGGCTGTGTGATCCAATCAAGGGTTTTCTTTGATGATCTTCACAATTCTATTGTAAACCATCTCAGAAATATTCCAGTGGTACCCTTCAAAGTTGGTGGTATTCATGAATTGCACTACCACCGCATCTATATCTTCATGATAACGCGCGATGCTTTGGTAGCCGGGAACGAGGCCTGTATGTTCAAGTTCGTAGATGGAAGTGTAGATTTCTTTTTCTCCCTCATCGAAGATAGAATCGTCATTTAAGGCGCGAACAAAGATTCCAACATCTTCTGCTGTGGCCACCATACCCACATCGTCTTCCTTTAAATCGTAAGGATGACCAATGTGATATCCGCTCATTAAATTTTGCAGGTCCACATCGTGAATAGAGCGATAGGTGTTTTTTAAATTAAGTCGATCGAGAATCTCAGTTTGTATGAATTGAAAATTTGGATATCCTAAAACGCGGTCCATGGTTTCGGCTAAAAGCAAATAGTTGGTGTTGCTGTATTCATAGC
>JAOARK010000299.1 GCA_025210575.1 Schleiferiaceae bacterium | reverse complement strand
CAAAGAATTTACCTGCTTTTTGAGTAGAAATTCCTTTAATTGAGCACAACAGAAAGCCCTTGCCTCCATTCTTATCAATTTGAGAAGTTAACCTGTAAATACTTCGCAAATCATTCGAATTTTGGAAAGGGCTTGTGTTAAGAATAGGTAAACCTTATTGGATGACACCCCAATTGTTTTTCTATTCGTTTTTTGAATCATCTTCCTCAGAAGAGTTATCTTCATCAGAATCTTCATCATCTTTTAAGTTTTTACCTTTACGCTGATTAATGGTAAAAGTAAACTCATCAATTACCTCATTCAACAGTCTTGTTATGACAACAAAATCATCCTGAGGATTTAATTCCTGCATCATGTTAATGTACTGAAATAACAATTCACATGATTTTCTAATATCAAGGCATGCATCTTCTGTTTTTATCTCCGATCTGGATGCCTTTAATTCCAATCGAGTTTTATCCGATGCTTCAAAATCAAGCTGAGACTGTTTTAACTCATTAACCCAATCTGTTAATTGCAGTAACTCAACAGCTGCTTTTAGTTTGGGTTTCTGCTCCAAATCAGTCACAAAATTATTCAGCTTTGAAGATTCTGTCGAATAATTCTCAGTTTGTAAACTCCAACCATATGTTCTTAAAGTAACTATCAAAAGATTAGCTGCTTCATTCCATTCCGGTTTTAATCGCTTACTACAGGCTACCAGATTGTAACGAAATGCCAAAAAAGCAAGGTCACGCCTTTCATCCGCATCAGCCAGGCTAATGGTATAAATTTTAGTGCTGGTTTTCACCAGTGCTTCATCTAAATTTTCTACCGCCACCTTTACTCGTCCTTGTAAAGGAATCAGTTTCAACAAATCCAGGTTAAAGTCCGACAACACATCCAGAACTTTTTGTCCGAATGTGAAATACTCATCTCGTCGTAATAGACGAAAAGGAAGAGATTTTATCATATTCATAAAACTTTAATTAAACACTAGGGATAAAATTACAGTATCTTTACTACTAAAAATAGAGGGAAAACCCTACTTATCATTTTTTTTACGTACAAAATTGCTGCTCACTTTTTAGGTAAAGTCAAAGGGTGAAAATTAAGCGTCTTGAAAGTTAGTCACCCTTTGATATATTTAAGATAGAATGAGGTTTTTGACCTGCAAGACATTTTGTTGGCCTTGTCCCAAGGGGACTAAATTTGAATAAGCACCGGTGTAGCCGGTGGAATCGGAACTATCTTCCGTATCTTTTTAAATGTGAACGCTGACAGATCCTAAGGGACGCTGTCATCCCGATGGGATCCGCTGCATTTGAGGGGCCGATAACCTGTCAGTCCCGGTTCATCGGGAACAACGTTTGTACCTTAATAGAACGCGGATGAGACGGATGCGACAAATTATCACGGATTTTTATTATTCGTGTAAATCAGTTCAATTCGCGTTATTCGAGGTTGGTTGTTGCTTTTATTCCGTGCGCTACGCACACGGTTATTCATGTTTAGTCCTTTCAGGACTTAGGGAAGTTTGAAAAAACACATTGCCACAAAATTGTGAGAACACAATTTCGAGCAATGCCATATAGCCACAGTTTTCAGGAGTATGACTTTTGAAAATGACATATAGCCACGATTTTTAGGAGTACGGCTTTAAAAAATGACATATAGCCAGGATTCTTGAGAAGCTGTCATTTTCCAGGGAGGTAGTCCCGTGAATTGTGAGAGGTCAACATTTTAGAATGCTTGCTCCCTAAAAAATTTGAGAAGGCAACATTTTGGAATTTTACCATCCCAGGAATCCTGGCTATGTGTCATTTTTAAATGTTTGGTTGCCATGCTTTGTGGCTATCATTCGTTTGTAAATGTTGGGTTGCTATAGTTTGTGGCTATGTATGCTTGCTGCAAACTGACTGCAGGTAAAATTGCGACAGTCTGCTATTTTAAAATTTTAAGACGCCAAAAAATTCTGACAGAGGGAAATTTTGAGAGGAGTGGATGTTACAATTTTGGGAGGGTAGATTGTTTGGGGTTGGGTTGTTGAAAAAACTTGTTCTTAAGGGGGAGTTTAAAAAGGCCCTCCGAAAGGAGAGCCTAATCAATGAATTACTAACAGCAGTGCTCTTGATTGTATAGTTATTACAACTTGTCAATTGCTGTTTTTAAATTTGTTACAGATGGGTGGGTATTGTTACCACCTGCTTTGCCATTTTCTGCATAGAAAATACCAAAAGATTTTTCAGCATTTTTCTTATCCTTCTTGTGCAGGTACAATTTTGCCAACATTAAATTTCCCATGATGATTCCATTCTGTTTGTCAGCAGCAAAGTCTCGGGCAAGCTTTAGAAAGTTATCGACAATTTCCTGAGAAGCTGCTAATTTTGCTGTGTTTAAAATTTCGTTGCAAATACCATGATAATCATAAATGTATGCTTTTTCTCCTTTCTTGGCTTCAGCTTCTTCAATCTTTAAATCATACCATTTTTGTAATTGATTATTGGCTATGTAAAAAGTATAAGCAAATTTTTTCTTAACGCCATCTAATCCTTGTAATGCGAATTGTTTGTTACACTTTTCAATTTCCGCATACAGTTCATTTAAACTTTTACACTCAGCAGCATACTTTCCCAAATGTTTGTAGATAGCTCCTCGAAACAAATTTCCATATATATAGGCTTCAGTCATTTCTTTCACCTTATCCTTATTCTCCATCAAGTAATTGAATTCCTTAGATCCATAAGGATAATCTGCCGAAGAAATTACATAGAACTGCTCTTTGTTCATGTACTTTACAAGCGATGTTTGATTAATGATTTCTCTGGCAACAATGGCCATATTTTCACGATCATACTGTGCTTTTACAGCATTCAGATATGTCATTAGGAATTTCAAATCTCTGTTCCCACTTTCATATTTAGCTCTTAGTGTTCCTATTCTCAAAGATGGTTCCATTGCAGCCTTGCCTCCATTAATCAGATCCTCTGCCGGCATTCCACCTACCAATTTGTGAACTGCTTTTCCACTGGCATCAATAAAAAGTAGAGTTGGAAAAGAACTAACACCATATTTCTTGCATAATTCAATACCCTCTCCTTTTTCCATATCCATTTTTACATTCACAAAATTTTGGTTGAAGTAGTCACCAACTTCCTTCTGTGGAAAAATGGTTTTCGCCAAATATTTACATGGACCACACCAGGTAGTGTAGCAATCCATAAATACCAACTTGTTCTCTTTCCTTGCTTTTACCAAGGCTTCCTTAAAAGTTCCATGTTCGAACTCAATGCCTTGTGCGAATAGGCCACTGCACATGAACGTGGCTACGACCAATACTAAAATCTTTTTCATTTTGTACTTTTTAATAATGAATGAATTTGTTCTATAGCTTCTTCCTTGTACCCTTATTTTTAATTGAATATTCTTTCTACTCTTTCTCTTATTTCTTTACCATGTAAACCTTTATCTATAATCTTTCCTGTAGGATCAATTATGAAGATCATTGGGATATATGGAAGTGCATAATTATCACCAACAGTTTTGGTATCGCGAATCTGTTCCCACTGCATTTGCTCTTGTTTTACTGCTTTTAGCCATGCTTTTTCATCGCTATCTGTACTCACGCTTAACATCTTCAGCCCTTTCGAATGATAATCTTTATAAATTTCTTTCAGGTTTGGAATTTCTGCTCTACATGGTCCGCACCATGATGCCCAGAAATCAATCAACAAGTATTTTCCTTTGTAGTTGGCAAGTGAAATATCTTCACCTTTGTTATTCTTTAATGTAAATTCAGGTGCTTGTTTTCCTATTGCAACTTTCTCCTGCAATTCTTTTCGTACTCTTAATTTGGCTAGATAGTATGAATCATGAATATCTGCCGTGAAAGAGTTGATGATCTTACCTAATGTTGCTACATCTGCGGCATAATATTTTTCGTAGAACAATTTGCTTAAGGCAATGCTGTTTGGGTAGATCTTTGTTAGCTCCCACAGTTTGGCATCATAGCCATCTCTAATGGCCTGTTCTGCCACACTTAGTTCCTTCTTGTATCTTAAGCTGTTGTACTGCTCGTAATCCAATGTTTTTAATATGCTTTGGAATTCATCGTTAGAATCTGAACCCTTAGATATGATTTCCCCATCTTTTTCAGTGATGGTAATAACACCCGGTTCTGTAAAAATGGTGTGTGATTTAAAATCTACTCCACATTTAATATTCACGGTTCTAACCGCCTTAGCTGCATCCAACTCCAACTCAAATTTTCCATCTACAATCTTTGCTGTGTAGGATAAACTGTCAGCTTCTTCCTTTGATTTTACTTCCTGGTATGGATAGATCAACACTTCACCATTTCCTCCTGAAAGTTGACCTTTCAAAATACATTTGTCGCTTACTTTGCTGCATGAGCATAGCATTACCATTGCCAACAAGGCAAAAAGATTATTCAAATTCATCACGAAAAAATTAATGTTACTACTGGTCAGAGGAAAGTGGTAAGCTTCTCTGATTTTACACAAACCATGGTTTGATTTAGAAGGGTGTAGAGTGGTTGCCCCGGAATTATCTCCGGGGCTTTTGTTATTCTTTACTCATTATCTACTAACGAGGATTCTGCTCAATTTCAGGATTTTTCAAGATGTATTTTCTTGCAATAGGTAAAACCCATTTGTTATCACCCGGAGCTAGTGTAAAGTTTTCTCCATTTACAGGGTGAACAATTGAGATATTCGCATTGTCGTAAGCATTGTAACGACGAATATCTGAAAAACGAATACCTGTAAACGCCAACTCTCTTCTTCTTTCTTCTTTAACAATGTTTAAAGCTTCTGTTGCATCAGCAGCTGTTAGGTCAGCGTAGGCTGCTGTGGCAATTCTGTGCTTGCGAAGGAAATTTACATCATCCATTGCCAATGCTGTGTTTCCTGCTCTGGCATTACACTCGGCACGTACCATTAACATTTCAGGAACAGTCAATCCATAAGGACTACCTGTACTTCCATAATAGTAATAGTACAACTTGGTTCCCGGAGCCGACCATTCAAAATCTATCTTACCTGTATAGCGTAAGTCATTTGTT
>JAOARK010000298.1 GCA_025210575.1 Schleiferiaceae bacterium | reverse complement strand
ATTGCCGCCTGCGGGAATTGTTGGAATCATTGGTCCCAATGGTGCTGGAAAGACAACCATCTTTAAGATGATTATGGATCAGTTAAAACCTGATTCTGGTGAATTTAAAACGGGAGATACGGTTAAGATTTCGTATGTGGATCAAACCCATGAAAAGATAGACCCAGAAAAATCAATTTTTGAGATTATCGGAGACGGGCAGGAAAACTTTGATTTACAAGGTCAATCGATCAACTCAAGAGCATACTTGAGCAGATTTAATTTTGCAGGTGGCGACCAAAGCAAAAAAGTAGGGGTGTTATCAGGAGGAGAAAGAAACCGTCTACATTTGGCAATGGCTCTTAAAGAAGGTGGTAATGTGCTTTTATTGGATGAGCCTACAAACGACCTTGATGTAAACACATTAAGAGCCTTAGAAGAAGCACTTGATAACTTTGCAGGGTGCGCAGTAATTATTTCTCACGATCGCTGGTTCTTAGACAGAGTGTGTACGCATATCTTAGCATTCGAAGGAGAGTCTCAGGTATATTATTACGAAGGGTCTTTTTCTGAATATGAAGAGAATAAGAAAAAACGATTAGGAAATATTGAACCTAAGAAGTTTAGATACAAGAAGCTGATGAAATAACTTTTCGTCAAACAAAAAAAAAGCGGCATTTCAATCATCATTTTTAGATTTTGAATGCCGCTTTCTTATTTTATTAAATAGATTTGAGAATACTAATCGAAACCATGGTCGTTATACTAGTTGATGCATAAGTATTATAAAATACTAGGCTTACCAGAAAACGCCTCTAAGCAAGAGATCAAGAAAGCCTATAGGCAATTGGCTTTTCAATACCACCCAGATAAAAACAAGAGTCCGGAGGCAGAAAGGCGATTTCTAGAGATATCGGAGGCATATGAGATGCTCACTTCTCCCATTGCTAAAAAACGATTAAGAAGATCTAAAGCTGCTCATCAAAAGGAGAAAGAAGAGGAGATAAAAAAAGCTCAACAAAAGGCGCGTGATAACATGCGCAAGCGTTATAACGAGTTCAAGAAACAAGAAGAAAAGGCTCAAACAAAACAATACATTATTGGTATTTACCTTTTTGTTGCCATCGTATTACTCATTGTGGTTTCCTATACGTCTTACAACTATTGGTACGACCAACAAGCGTACACCAATAGCGATACAACAATGGGACGCATCACCTTTGTAGATTACCGTAGTTACATGATCGCTTTTCATGCAAATGGAAAAAAATTCAATCTTGAAAAAAATGGTGATCGGGCTTTTGAAGATCTCAATGGAAAAAATGGAATGCCACTTGAAATTGGAGAAGAATTCTTGGTGGTATTTAATCAAGACAACCCGAAATATTTTGACGTCTTATTCGACCCCATAACCCGACAAACATTCAAGATCTATGAGCAAAAGACCTTAATAAAGATCAAATTGTGGATGACCGAAAATGAAATGAAGGTTGACGATTATCGAGCGAGATGCTTTTTCGTGAAGATTTACGAAACATTTGGTATTCCTGGCTTGGCGGCCATGTATTATTTCAACGAACCGTTAGTGGAAAATACCGACAATAACGCCTGGACTTTTGAAACATTCAGTAACCAACAAGAGTTTAAAGACATTGTTGAATATTGTCAATAAATAAAAAATCCCGCAAAAGCGGGATTTTTTAATTTATCTCTAGAAAATATTAGGCTCCTGTGTAGTTCTGTGGGGTGATGGCTTTGAGCTCATCTTTAATTGAATCAGACACATCTAGCGTATCGATGAACTCAGCAATAGACTTTGCTGTTATTTTCTCATTTGTTCTAGTCAATCCTTTTAATGCTTCATATGGGTTAGGGTATGCCTCACGTCTTAGTATTGTTTGAACAGCTTCTGCAACTACAGCCCAGTTGTCCTCTAAATCTTGATTGATTTTTTCTTTGTTAACAATGATCTTGTTCAGTCCCTTTAGTAGGCTTTGTAAACCAATAAGAATGTGTCCCATTGGTACGCCCACGTTTCTTAGTACTGTTGAATCCGTTAAATCACGTTGAAGTCTTGAAATTGGTAATTTACTTGAAAGAAACTCTAATTGAGCATTAGCAAATCCAAGATTACCTTCAGAGTTTTCAAAGTCAATAGGGTTTACTTTATGCGGCATTGCAGAAGATCCTACTTCACCTTTCTTAATTTTTTGCTTGAAATAGTCCATTGCAATGTATTGCCATACATCCTTGTCTAAATCAAGAATAATTGTGTTAATTCTTTTTAGTGCATCGAACAATGCAGCAATGTGGTCGTAATGTTCAATTTGCGTAGTCGGGTAGGAGCGAGACAAACCTAAAATATCTTCAACAAAACTATCACCAAATGCATGCCAGTCATATTGCCCGTAAGCAACAGTATGGGCATTAAAATTACCAGTGGCTCCACCAAATTTTGCAGCATAAGGTATATGTCTCACTAGTCTCAATTGCTGATCTAAACGCTCAACAAAAACCAAGATTTCTTTTCCTAAACGAGTAGGTGAGGCAGGCTGACCATGAGTTCTAGCCAACATTGGGATGTCATTCCACTCTTCAGAAAGCTCATTGAGTTTTACAACAACCTCTCCGATTAGTGGCATATACACTTCTTCTATTGCCTCTTTTATGCTTAGAGGAACGGATGTGTTATTTATATCTTGAGAAGTAAGCCCAAAGTGAATGAACTCTTTATGCTCTTGTAATCCAAGTGCATCAAATCGTTCTTTAATGAAATATTCAACGGCTTTTACATCGTGGTTTGTTACTTTCTCTATGTCCTTAATGGCCTGTGCATCATCTTCTGTAAAATCCAAATAAATGTCTCTTAGTGCATTGTATTTGTTTTTGTCGAAATTCTCAAGCTGTGGCAATGGCATTTCGCATAAAGCAATGAAATATTCAATTTCAACTCTTACACGATATTTTATTAATGCAAACTCCGAAAAGTAGTTTGATAAAACTTTAGTTACCCTTTGGTACCTTCCATCTACGGGAGATACAGCTGTTAAAGCACTCATATTTCATTAAAATTTTAAGGGCGCAAAGGTAACATTCCTAAAGAATTTAGCGAGGTGAAGATCAACTCCATTTTTCGAGTTTTAAAATCTGACAATTAGAAAATTTACTAAGAATTAAAGGGTAAAGTTTTCATTATTTATTGTTAATAAAGTCGAATAGATTTAATCCACATGAGAAATTGTGGCATTATTCTTGGCACAGAAGATTAACTTTAAATATCCCATGAAGAAAGTTCTGTCAATAGCAATTTTCATTGCTCTAAATCAACTTAATGCGCAACCGTTCTACCAGCACTGGGACTTCACGGTTGGATTAGGTACAAGTAATTATTCTGGCGAAATCGCCAATGAAAGCACAGTAAGAACAATTACTAGCGAGATCAGGCCGCAAATGTCTCTCGAGTTGAATTACAATTTGTCTCCAACCAATACCATTGGTTTAGAGGGTGTTTTTGGTAGTTGGTATGCCAATGATAAGAATCACCAAAATCGCTACGATCGCTTCTATGAAGGAAGTTCGAAATATGCGTATTTAGGCCTACAGTTCAATCATTTCTTTTTTGCACAAAAGAATTGGTTGTTAACACCTTATTTAGGTGCTGGCCTGGGTTATAATTTTTATCACACAGAAATAAGTGCGTTAGAAGAAGCTAGAACTATTCCTACTCCAGACCAGGCTGATGTAAAAAGTCAAGCCTTTGGATTTACGTTTACAGGTGGAGCTATATACGATGTTAACCATAGATTGAGTTTAAGTCTAGAGTATTGGTTGAGCTTGTATGGAAGCGACATGATTGACAATTTGGTTTATGCCAAAAAGGAAACAGATAAAATAGGATCAATCCGCATCAAAGCGCACATACGTCTTTTTAGAAGTTAGCGCTTGCCAAGTTCTATTACTTCCAATTTCTGAATATTCTCTTCGTCTATTTCAAATCGAAGCATTGTTCTTACTTTATGAAAACCATGGTTGCCAGCAGCACCTGGATTCATATGTAGACATTGTAGCTTTTTGTCCATCATGACTTTGAGAATATGAGAATGCCCAGAAATAAACAATTTAGGAGGATTGTTGAGTATCTCGGGAATTACTTTTCTATCGTATCTCCCGGGATACCCTCCAATATGGGTTATCCAAACATCCACACTTTCACAATAGAAGCGATTATGCAGAGGGAATTCAGCTCTTGCCTTTGCTCCATCTATATTTCCGTAAACCCCACGCAGCGGTCTCACTTCTTTAAGTTGGTCAGTTACTGTTAAATTTCCAATGTCTCCAGCATGCCATATTTCATCGCCCCAAGCACAAAATTCAAGTATTCTGTCATCCAAGTAGCCGTGGGTATCAGACAATAAAGTGATGCGTTTCATTTGGGGTAAATTCTAAATTTGCAAATGTAATTTTTAGCATAACCCTGTGAGGTATTTTTTAAGACTAGCCTACAACGGTAAGGACTATCATGGCTGGCAAATTCAACCCAATGCCAATTCTATTCAACAAGAGCTTAATAAGGCACTTTCTACATTGTTGAGAAAAGAAATTAACGTGGTTGGAGCGGGACGCACCGACACAGGTGTTCATGCAAAAGAAATGTTTGCTCACTTTGATTGGGAAGGTGAGATTGAAACTGAAAACTTGATTTATCGATTAAATCGGATTTTACCAGCTGGTATAGCAATCTATAACCTGTTTCAGGTACAAGATGATGACCATACACGATTTTCTGCCGTGAGTAGAAAGTATGAGTATCACCTCGCGTCTTTCAAAGATCCATTTAGTTTGGGAACGGCTTATTTGTTCCATCGGAGCTTGAATGTTGAACTAATGAATGCTGCTGCTCAATTGTTAATTGGAAGAAAAGATTTTGAATGTTTTTCTAAAACGGGAACGCAGGTGCATACTAACATTTGTACCATTACATTAGCCAAATGGATCAAAAAGAATGGAAGACTTGTGTTCACCATTGAAGCAGATCGTTTTTTAAGAAATATGGTAAGAGCAATTACGGGTACTCTTTTAAAGGTGGGATTAGAAGAGTGGAATGAGCAAGATATTTTGAATATTTTGGAAAGTAAAAACCGCTCTCAGGCAGGAGAGTCCGTTCCTGCACATGGGCTTTATCTTGTAGAAGTAAAGTACCCAGAGCATATTGAGCAAAATTTTGAACGCATTATTCAATAACATATGTCAGAAGTAACAGGAAAGGCCTTTGATTTTGGTCTATTGAGAAAGATAATGCGCTACATAAAGCCATATCAAAAGATATTTTGGTTTGCATTTTTGTTAACGGTTTCTCTATCAGCCATTTCAACAGTAAGGCCTATTCTTATTAAGACCGCCATAGATGATTATATCTTGAAAGGTGATGGTCCGGGTTTAACACGCATTAGTCTTGTTTTATTTGGGTTTTTAGTACTTGAAGCAGTATTTCAGTTTTTGTTCATTTTCATGGCCAATTACCTGGGACAGTCTATTATTAAAGATATAAGAGACAAGCTGTTTAAGCATTTGGTAAAGTTCAGATTGTCTTTTTTTGATAAAACACCAATAGGAACTTTAATTACCCGAAACGTCTCTGATATTGAAACCATTGCTCAAATATTCTCTGATGGACTTCTTGTTATTTTTGGCGACCTCCTCAAAATTGCAGTAATGGTAATTGCCATGTTTGTGGTATTCGACCCCAAACTTGTACTCATTTCATTATCTGTCATTCCTATACTTTTTTACGCTACACGCTGGTTCCAAAAGAATATTAAGGTGGTTTTTCAGGATGTTCGTAATCAGGTGGCAAATCTGAACGCCTTTGTTCAGGAGCACTTGGTCGGAATGAAAATCGTGCAACTCTTTAATCGGGAAAAGGACGAGATGGCGAAATTTGTGGAGATCAACGAAAAGCATAAAAAAGCCAACATACGTTCCATTTGGTATTTTTCCATATTCCTACCTATTATAGAAATACTCTCTGCAGTTTCTATTGGTCTAGCCGTTTGGTATGGAGGAATAAAAGCGGCAACAACTCAAGAAGTAACCTTAGGAGATATTACGGCTATAATTATCTTCATTAATATGCTTTACAGGCCATTACGACAATTGGCTGACAGATTTAATACTTTGCAAATGGGTATGGTTGCTAGCGAGCGTGTTATAACCTTGCTTGAAAAAGAAGACGATCTTGAAGTTGAAGGCAAAGATGAAATCTTTGATGTTAAAGGCGAAATAGCATTTGAGAATGTCCATTTTCAATACAAGGAAAACGAACCTATTTTAAAAGACGTAAGCTTTAAAGCCAATGCTGGAGAAACGCTTGCCATTGTTGGAGCTACAGGTGCGGGAAAAAGTACAATAATTAGTTTGTTAATGGGATTTTACGGCTATCAACAAGGGAAAGTTACGATTGATGGTAAAGAAATTACTGAGTTGAAACTAGATAACCTTCGGTCGCATTTCGCATTGGTTTTGCAAGATGTTTTTCTTTTTTCTGATAGCATATTAAATAATATCACCCTTAAAGAGAAGGTAGACTTTGAAGTACTAAAAGATGCAGCAAAACGCATTGGAATAGATGAATTCATTGAAAAACTCCCAGGAGGTTATTCTTATGATGTAAAGGAAAGAGGGGGGATGTTGAGTGCTGGGCAACGTCAATTACTTTCTTTTTTAAGAGCATATATTACCAATCCTGAGATCTTAATTTTAGATGAGGCTACGAGCAGTGTAGACACCCATACAGAAGAGCTCATTCAAAACGCAATTGATGTAATTACCGAGGGAAGAACTTCTATTATTATCGCCCATAGATTGGCAACCATTAAAAAGGCCGATAAAATCCTCGTATTGGATAAAGGAGAAGTAGTGGAAGAGGGAACCCACCTGGAGCTACTAAACAGGGGAGGTTACTATGCTAAATTGTATGAAATGCAGTTTAAAAATGAAGAGGAAGCTGCTTGATTAAGCCAGCTCCTCTTGCAATTCTATCGCTCTTAATTCAATACTTTCTTGCGTGTTTGGAGAGTGCACACTTTCTAGCAATTCCATGATGTATTCTTCGTGTGGAATTGAACGTTGAGTTTTTATATCAACAGGCACAAAATGAGAACGCATAACACTTTTTACATGTGTTTCCTTTTCATCATACATGCGCATTTCAACGAGAATATGTTTTTCGCTGAAGTTTAAAACTTCTGTTTCAATAATTACGTTCTCCATTAAAAGAGCAGGCCTTTTATAGATAATTTCGTTTTTACCAACAACCCAAGCTCTACCACGTTCTTGGATATATTGGTAAACATTGATGTCATAGTATTTCAACAACTGATCTTCTCTGGCATTGATGAAATAATCAATGTACCTGCTGTTGTTTAAATGACCCATAGGATCGCAATCCTGGAAGCGAATAATGCTCTTACTTCTCGGTTTTGTTTCTCTTCTCATGTATTTATTAAATTCTCTATTTGCGATTTAAGTTGTTCTAAATATTTAGGATTTTGATGTGCTCTGGATAGCAATAACGCTCCTTCAAGTTGTACGAAGAAAGACTCAGCTTTTTGGGCTGCTTCAGGAATGTTTTTGTAAACCAAATAATCTTCTATTCCCTTCTGCCAGTAGTCGTACTGCGCGCTGCAAGCTTTTCTCATTTTTTCATTAGAACCAGAGACCTCTAATGTTAAAGTCGCCAATGGACATCCTTCAATAATTTGGGCGTTATCTTGGGATTTAAAAGTATCTACAACAGCTTTTAGGGCTTCAGCAGCATTAGGTTTTCCCTTCATTACAGAAACAAATTTTTCAGATTGTTTTTGTGCTAAAAAGTCTAACGCGGCTTCTACCAACTCGTCTTTACCTTTCTTAAAATGATGATATAATGACCCTTTGGGAACCCCGACTGTTTCAATAATTTCTGTAATGCCCGTTCCATAATACCCCTTTGTCTTGATGCAAGTTGCGGTAGCTTCAATCAATTCTTGGCGAGTATCTCTTTTCATAGTGGCGAATATAAATAATAGACCGTTCTGTCTAATTATTTTGAATGTTAAATTTTCACTATCATTGAAAACCCTTCGTGCTACTTTGATAGGAGTGTAACTTTTATCTCCTTGAATTCGACCTATTATAGAACTAAAACCCATCTCTATGGCAAATTTGACCATTTCAAATCTTTCTAAAACCTATCCTAATGGTGTAAAGGCTTTAGACAACATCAATCTTGAAATAACCAATGGTATGTTCGGCTTGCTCGGCCCGAATGGTGCTGGAAAGTCTTCTCTTATGCGGACAATTGCAACCTTGCAAGAAGCGGATACAGGAACCATTCTCTTAAATGATATCAATGTTGAAAAGGAGCCCAGAAAGCTCCGTGAAGTTTTGGGGTATCTACCACAAGAGTTTGGAGTATATCCCAATATTACAGCCTACGGCCTCTTAGATCATGTTGCTGTGTTAAAAGGAATTACATCTGGAGGTGAACGAAAAGAATTGGTAACATACCTTTTAAACAAGGTGAACTTGTTTGATAAAAGAAACAAGAAGGTAAAGAGCTTTAGTGGTGGAATGAAGCAAAGAGTGGGAATAGCCCAAGCTCTGATAGGTAGTCCCCAACTAATTATTGTTGATGAACCTACAGCTGGATTAGATCCTGGAGAGCGAAACAGATTTCACAATCTATTGGCTGATGTGGGCGAAGAGGTAATTGTTATTCTTTCTACCCATATTGTGGATGATGTTAAGGAACTATGTAATAATATGGCCATAATGAATAAAGGTCAATTGGTGTATACCGGTTCGCCTTCAACGGTAATTGACGAGTTAAGAGGTCAAGTATGGCGCAAAACTATTCTTAGAGAAGACCTTGAGCAGCATATGAATGACTATAAAGTCATTTCAAATAAAATGGTTGCAGGGAAACCACAGTTGCATGTTTTGAATGAAACCAATCCAGGCGAAGGGTTTGAAATGGTTGAACCAAGTTTAGAAGATGTTTTCTTTAACAAAGTGCATTTCTCCGAATCTGAAACTGTTTAAACCCTCTAGCTATGTTTAAAGAATTCTTTTTAAAGGAACTGGTTTCTGGTTTAAAACGCCCAATGGTTTGGATCTTTTTTGGTCTTTACGCACTCATGGCAGGAGCAGCTGCAGCAAGTGATTCTGTAATTATTGGAGGGGCAATTGGTAACGTTCACAAAAACGCTCCGGATGTCATTACCACTTGGGTGTTGGTTCTATCCATTTTTGGATTATTGATAGCAACGGCATTTTTTAACAATGCCGCTTTACGCGATGTTAATAGCGGTTTCAATGAGATCATGTTCAGCCTTCCCATCAAGAAAGCGGATTATTTCTGGGGAAGGTTTTCAGGTGCGTTGATTTTGTCCACAATTCCATTTCTTGGAATATTTGCTGGTGTTATCATTGGGTCTGCCATAGCTCCCATCTTTGATTGGACTGATGCAGAAAGGTTTGGAGGCTATGAGCTCAGCTACTTTTTGAACAATTATTTGTTGTTCGTACTTCCCAACATGTTTATTGGGGGGAGTATAATCTTCTTATTGGCACATAAGTTTAAGAGTACCATAGTATCTTTTGTAGGAGCTTTAACCGTGATCATATTCTATATTATTTCAACCAACCTGTTGTCTGATATAGAAAATCAAGAAATGGCCGCTTTAACGGATGCTTTTGGAATCAATGCCCATAGTGTTCAGACAAGGTATTGGACACCAGCCGAGAGAAATACACTTCCCCCCACATTTGATGGGTTGATACTTTACAACCGCTTGATCTGGATTGGTTTCGCGATGCTCATATCTGCTATCAGTTATCGCATTTTTTCTTTCACAATAAAGAAAAGTAAATCTAAGAAGAAGCAAGAAATTGAGGAGGAAACACAGGTAATTGAGGTAGCGAAAGTAAAAACCTGGCAAGGTAATTTTGGTAAAGGTTTGAACTGGAGTCAGTTTATGAGTTTCTATAAAACCAATACGCAATCTGTTCTTCGAAATAATGTATTTAAGATACTTTTTGCTTTTAGTGCCATATTGTTGGCTGTAGAATTAATTCAAGGCTACGAATACTTTGGGCTTCAATCTTACCCGCTGACTTATAAAGTGTCGAGCAGCATAATGAATTCCACCGCTATTTTTCTCATTATAATCATCGTTTTTTTTAGCGGTGAGCTAGTCTGGAGAGATCGATTAAGCAATATTCATGAGGTGATCAATGCAACACCGCATAATTCCTTTTCGGCCTTAATGGCGAAGGCGTTATCGTTAATAACAGCCGCGAGTATTTTATATCTCTTTTTTATTCTAATGGGCATAATTGCTCAATTGCTTTACGGCTTTTTTAGAATAGAGTTAAAGGTCTACTTAATTGACTTTGTATTGGTTATTCTTCCCAATTACATTGCTTTATCAGCATTATTTATTGTCATCCAAACACTTACCAGCAATAGATATATTGGTTACTTCTTAAGTATTGCAGTGGTCTTTGTTTGGAGCATTCTGTTAAGTGTGTTCGATGTTTCATCGAATATGGTTGATTTTGCTGAAGCCCCAAGTTTGACTTATTCTGACATGAATGGTTGGGGGCCTGGGGTAAAAGGTGCTCTTTGGTTTAACCTGTATTGGATTCTATTCGCATTTATGTTGCTTTATATAGCAGGTATATTCTGGCCAAGAAGTGTGGTAAGTGGATTAAAAGAACGCATAAAAGTGGCGAAAGGGACTCTAGATAGAAAAACGGTTTTGCCATTAATGGGTCTCTTTGCCGTTTGGATGTTAGTGGCTGGTTTTGTCTATTACAATTCACAGATTCTAAACCCATATAAATCTGGAGATGAACAGGAAAAACTTTCAGCTGAATACGAAAAGCAGCTAAAGAAATATGATGGCATTCCGCTCCCAAAAGTGACAGATATACAGGTAAACATTGATATTTTTCCTAAGGAAAGAAACGTTTATGTAGATGCAGATGTCATGTTAGTCAACTTGACTAACGAAACCATTGACTCATTGCATTTTAACTTAGATGAAAGTTGGAAAACGGAGTTTACCATTCCGAATAGCAAAATGGTGTTCAATGATGATTATTTGGGCTATACCATTTACCAATTAGATAAACCATTAGCATCAGGCGATAGCGTTTTAATAAATATAAAGAATAGCTACATCACCAAAGGTTTTGGCAATGGTAGAGGTAACACATCAATAGTGAATAATGGTACTTTCTTAAACAGTTTTGGTGTTTTACCAGGTTTTGGATACAACAGTGGAGTTGAGTTGATTGATAAGTTTGACCGGAAGAAATATGGTTTAAAACCAAAGAAAAGGACTCCTGATTTAGAAGATCCATGTGGCGATCAT
>JAOARK010000297.1 GCA_025210575.1 Schleiferiaceae bacterium | reverse complement strand
TTAGTGAATGGATATCCTTTAGTAAATGGTTACCCACTTGTAAATGGACGTCCATTAGTGAATGGTTACCCATTGGTAAATGGTCAATCTGAAAATAAAGACAGTAGTGACCTCGTGTTAATCATTGATACAGTCGATTTGAATCCAGCGCCTGGTGACACTTTACTCCCCTTTGAACCAATAAATTTAATTACAGGTCTTGATGTTGGAACTCATGTTATAGTGCCAGCCGCATACTTAAATAGCAACTATTCAATTTCGTATGAATTGGGAACATTGACCATTATTGAGGCTGAATTGGAGCTTGACGCAATTGCACAGCAAACTTTCACTTACGGAGATAGTACAAAGATTCAGTACGTAATTAAAGGCTATCAATATGAAGATGACTCTGCAGCAGTATTTGGTGCACCTTTTGATTGGATTATTTTTGATTATGCTACAGAAACAGAAATGCCAGATTTTAACTTGAAGGCAGGCTTATTTGATGTTTACCTAGATTCAGTTCCATTTATACAACCTACCAATTACACACTTTCATTCCCGGCTGAATTAATTGAAGTAACGGTTAATGAGGCAAATTTAGTAGCTTCATTACCTGATACAGTTACAGCTGTTTACGGAAGCCCGCTGAATGTTCCGCTTTCTGTTACCGGATTTGGTTACGCTGATGATTCAGCAAGTATTGTTACGCATGCACCTCAATATTATTTGGTAGATACTAATTACTTATTATACACCAACCCACAAATTCAAGCGGGAATGTATTATGCCATAACGGATAGCATGCAGATAAGTTCAAATAACTACAACATAGTATTTGATACCGCTTTAGTTATTGTCGAGAAGGCTCCTTTGCTGATCACAGCAAACAACAAGTCTAGACCTCAGCAGACACAAAACCCAACATTCGATTTTTCTTATTTGGGATTCAAGTATGGCGATACAGACACGAGTATAACCCCACCCGTTGCCACCACAACCGCGGTATTCTTTAGTCCGGCAGGTAGTTACCCAATTACATTAAGTGGTGGTAGTGCTGACAATTATGACCTCTTATTAGTGAATGGTACTCTTACAGTCACCAGCGTTATCCCTCAAAGAATTCTAACCCTTAATGGTGATGGTGATGACAATGGATCTTCTCAAGTTGATGGAGTAACAACTCAGAATACATCCTTGAACGTTGGGGAAAATCCAGAAGTAGTTGAACTCAAAGTTTATCCTAATCCAGCTCAAGCGATAGTGAATATTGTAGGAACTGGGAATATCCTTATCTATGATATGAATGGCAGAGTCATGTACAAGGGTGAAGCGAAACAACTTGACGTTAGCTCCTGGAAAAGTGGCACCTATATTATTAAATCAGAGGATAAGACCATACGACTGGTAGTTAAACCTTAATATTCAAATTTTGAAAATAGAAAAGGGGAACATATCTGTTTCCCTTTTTTTATGCGCTTCATTTTGATGTATATTTCGCTCAACGATTCTTAGATGCTGAAACAATCAATGATAAACGCTAACTCTACCTATAGCTCATTATTAACTACTTGCTTAAATCTAATAATTGGATTTTGCTTGATGACCTCCATTCGGGTTTCAGCACAATCAGAAGTTGATAGCCTAAAAAATGTCGCCTTTGGGGATTACCCTGACTCGATAAAAGTAGAAACTTACAACACCCTTTCTATCAATTATTTAGGAGCTGACCTAGACTCTTCTATTTGGTTTGCTCAACAAGCGCAAAAAATTGCAAAAAATTCAGGAAATGGTGCTGGCTTAGCGTATGGATATAAGTGGACAGGGGTAGGTTATTATTTTCAATCAGATTATCTAAATGCATTAAGTGAGTGGAAAAGATCTCTGCACATTTTTGATTCGTTGAATAATAAAGTAGGTATGGCCAATATCTTAAGTAATATCGGAGCCATCTATTTTAACCAAGGTGCTCATGATAAAGCTCTTGAAAACTATTCAAGATCACTCAAGTTATCTGAAGAAGTAGGAGATAAACTAAGAATGGCAACTGCCCTGTCAAATATTGGTGCAGTATATTTTGAAAATGAAGAAACCATACAACAAGCGCTGGACAATTACCTGGAAGCCTATAAACTTGCTCAAGAAATAGAGGATATAAGAGCGATTGCAACTTCATGTGTAAATCTAGGAGAGGCATATCTAGCTCAAGGTAAAGACTCGCTGTCCCTATCTTATTATGAAAAATCATTAACCGCATTTAAAGATCTGGATGGTGAACCCACTTCCCTTATTGGGATAGGTGATGTTTATAAATTCAGAGGGAAATACTCAAAATCAATTGAATATTATAATGAAGCGCTTAAGGTTGCGGAAGAGAACGATGATCCTATTAGTTCGGTTCAAGCATTGAACGCTTTAGGTGTAGCTCATGATCTAAATGGTCAAACTACTGATGCCATAACTAATTATAAATTGGCTATACAACAAGCTCTCCAGATTGAAGATCTTAAAAAAGAACTAAGAGATGGATATTTTGGTCTTTCTGAGATCTATGCGACTTCAAAAAGGTTCGATAGCGCGTATAAATATCATGTTTTATACAAGAGTGTAATTGATAGTCTCGATCAATCGGATAAGCGATTAGATATCTTAAGTAGGGATTTTGAACTCGATCGAAAAGAAGGTAAAATCAAGCAATTAACGCTAGAACAGCAATTAAAGGACAATGAAATTGAACGGGAAAAAGCCCTAAAGAATATAACCTTTATTGGATTGGCATTTGTTGTAATTTTCTTGTCTGTCGCTCTGTTTCAAAACAGAAGAATTCATAAAGAGAAGCAGCGTAGCGAACGCCTGCTATTAAATATTTTACCTGAAACTATTGCCACAGAGTTAAAAGAAAAAGGAGAATCTGAAGCCCGTGCGCATCAAGAGGTGAGCGT
>JAOARK010000296.1 GCA_025210575.1 Schleiferiaceae bacterium | reverse complement strand
TACTGCTACTTGCCGTTTTCATTGTTTTTATAAATATGAACTTGTGTTTGTGCGAAATAATCATGCTAAACCGAGATACACCTTTTTTAAATGTTGTAGTTCAATGTCTCGCATTCTATAGGTTTTCCCATTCGATCTCAATTGAGGTTTGAATGGAGCACCTGACTTTAAAAGATCGAATACTCTATCTATATTTTCAATGACTCTTAAATGGTTCTTCGTTCTTAACAACTCTGGTGTTTTACAATCACCAGCCTTTGCTTTCACTTGAACAAGAATATCTCCAGTATCCACACCACTTTCCACTTTATGAAAAGTAATTCCAGCGTGATCGAACGCTTGATGATAGCATTGCCAAAACTCAGATTTTGACCCTTTATATTGAGGTAGAATGGAGGAGTGTGCATTTATAAAATACTGATTTGCGGTATTTAACAGTTCCTCTTTGAGAATAGGAACACCCCAAACGAAAACAACATCAAATGCTTCTTGTTTCATTTGATTTACGAAACCTGCGGAAGACAAATTTCTAATCTCTTGATAATCTACGCTTGCATCAAGCACTGTCTTTATTCCTCTTTTTACAGCAAATTTGTCAAATTCTTGAATTGCTCTTTTTTCGTTTTTTTCTCTCACCCTATTAATTCTACCTTGAACGGTAAAAGAACGGAGCAGGGTTTTTACCGAACTTAACGCCCTTATCCAAATGGGGATTTTCTTTTTATCAGGAGTATAAAAAAAGACCTGAGTAGGATGATTATTCGTGGCAATCATCTGATTGATCAGAAGCCTTGATTGAATTCTATTGGGTGTAATTACTGCAACATTCATTTTCAAAAACGTACTGTAATTATTTCATTCGTTTCAATTAATTCATAATCACTACAACTTTGCCCATCTAATAGAATAAAAGGTTTAGAAGTTCCTTTGAATGAAAACGATTGACCTTTTAAATCTGATCTTTTAAGATTAGAAAACCGCAATCCATCTGATTGGAAATCAACAGAATTACCAGAAAGCTTGATATGATCCCTCAGAATTAGATAATCCAATAACTTAGAAACACTGCTAAAGTTGAGAACACCAGCCTTTTGTTTTTTCACAATATCTTTTAAACGGGCTTTTGTGCTTTCTGGAATATGGTGATCTCTTGGTGGACTGCTCGCATTTCTTTTTCCTAAATGCGTATAGGCTATCATTACTCCTTGATTCTTTATGAGCTCATCAATATTGCTTCTAGACAACGTTTCTGAAAGTCCATCAATATCCGCATTTTTCCATTCACCAAATCGTTTAAAGCAATACAGTTCGTTTCCATCTTTAAACCTTTTACGCTTATAAGCGTTGTTATCTGTATCTAAATACTCTTCAACAGACATTCCAACTGCTTTATTTAAGAGTAAAGTTGCTTTGATCGGAGCTTTATAAGGCTTTAACAGTTGATTTAGTTTTACGATTCTATCTTGACCGATAACATTGGTTACATTGCCATTCCAAGCGTATCTTATTCCTGCCTTTTTGATTAAGTCCAACGAGTATTCAAATACCTTATAAGTGTTGCCACTACTATCCACATGCTCAGGGATTCCTCCCCATGTATTTTCATGAATAAGATTTCCTGTAAACCTGGAATGATCTACCCAAACTAAAGGATTAATACCTTTCTTTTCTAGAAGAGCTAGGCCTTCTTTAGCATCATTTCTAGTAAAGCCTTTTTCTCCTGCATGAACAAAATCCCCCCAAGTATGGAGGGTGTCTATGGATTGATCAGAAATCTCAGGATGTGACTTAACACTTACTTGTTCTGGTAGGTTTTGATTGAAATTAAATAAAAAAACAGAATTAGCCCAATCTAAATTTAATTCATTGAAAAGGTAGTCATCTAGCTCTTTCCAAACAGCGATATCTGTATTATCTGGGTCATTGCTGATGGTCAACCATGCTTTATAGGGATATGGATACTTTAAAACCTTCATTTTATAATCGGTAGCCCTTTGCCATTAGCCGTAAGGCATTTTTGAATCCCACTCTTTTTCTATTTTCTGCTAAGAAAAATGAAATTGTTCTTAAGATATAAATTGGATTTTTCTTGCAGAGGTATAGGTCGTAGTTCAAATTAAAATCAGAGGTCCATTTGAGTTTGTAATCTTCCCTTCCTCTTAAAAAATCGAAATAATTGAGATTATGTTCATAGGCCCATTTTAATAAATTGGATATCAATAACGTACCTATACTTAAATTCCTGTAAGCCATATCGAACCCTCCATTAAACCATGATAGCCTTTTATTATTACAAAAGCCATAATAGAATGCGATCAGTTTGTCATTATTTTCTTTGGCTTCAATCGTAAAAACGTTATCACAACTTTCTAATACTTTTTTATGGTATTCTTTATACGCATCGGGAGTAAATTTACTTTTCTGGCCAATAATTTCCATCCTTGAAGTATGAAATTTGTAGGCTCCATCCAGGTTTTGATCAAGCGTAGAATTTGACACTTCGTGGGCCATTTTTATTTCAAATGAGATATTAGCACGTTCTGCTTTATTTCCGTACTGCCTCACATTTCGCACCAACTTCTTGCTCAACAAAGGGGACAATTCCTCCCAAGAGTCTTTTATTTCAAAAAAGGGGCATTTCCTTCTCGATACAAATAATTTATACTCTGAATTGTTCAAAACATCTTTTGAATCTGCTTCTGAAAAATTCTCCAGCTTAATTCTCTTAGTTGCACTTAGAAGTTTCTGCCAAAAAGAACGAATCAAATCTGCAGAAACGTCTTTTCTTTTTAGAAGTCCGAGGTTATCCCACCCATCATAAGACACGTTCCTAACCTTTTTCTCACAATAAATCGGAAGTGCTAATACTGGCATACCATTATGGAATAGGATAGCCATTTGAATGTTCTCCTTTATAGAGTTCATTACTCCGAGCATGCTTGGGTGATAAAAAACGGGAGGATCAATGGAATTTTCCCATAATTCCATTCCTATTGTATACCATTCTTTTGGGTCATTACATATGGAGAATTTTAACTCACCCAATTGCGAAGTATTTTTTTTAATGGGTTGTCTATAATGTGAATTTTAGAAACCTCACCCGTAAATGCATTCTTATAATTTCCTTTATTTCCAATCGCTTCACCTAACTCATCAGAGGTTAAAAACCTTACATCATAAGTTGTTATGTGGTCTAATAGCTCAGACAGGCATTTTCGGCTTCTATTGGCATGTTTCCCTACATAGTTAAATCGATGTGTGTCAATTACAACTGGAATATTCTTTCTAAATAAAGTGTCAATCGATTTTTTGCAAAAATCAACTTGCCACTCTTTTTTACTTCTGCAGGGTTCAAACTTTACATTTCGCGCTAAAGCGATTATTTGTTTTTTAAGAGTTGTACCTAACGCATAATTCTTGTACTTCTGACTGCCGGAGTTGAAATAAATCATCTTATTACCACCTTGAATGTATTTAACTCCAGCCGTGGATAAGACCTCAATCATTTTATCAGGAATCACATAGTTGGGTGCTATTGTACTCTTACTGTAAAAGCCGAAAATTCTTTTGAATTCCAACAATCCGTCTTGGACCCATTCCTGCGCATCGACCATTAGAGCGTTGGTTTTGTGGTTCTGGTATTCACTGTAGTATTCAAACTGACTCTCTACAAAATTCTCTAATCCACCGTTCACATTATTATTGAAAAGTAGCTCAGCGGTAGAATTGCTTTTTATTGACTCTAAATACAATTCACTGTTGTAATGCAGTCTGCCATGATACTGGGGGTGAAACACCTTTTTTTGCATTCCAGAATGCCATGCCTTCAGCAGTTCCTTGTTCTCATCAATGCCACCTAAAACAACAGTATGATAACCTTGTTCTTTTGTTTTTTGCGGGTCTGGGTTAGCCACTATGAAATTTGCCGTTAGCTTGGCTTTATTGCCCGAAGAATCCACGTGGTCTTCTAAAATTTCATACAGCTTTTCAAGTTCATTCTCACTCTCAAGTTGATCAAAACTCCAATCTGTTCTTGTACCAATGTTATTGGGAAAATCAAAGTTTGGATTATTTGCGTTTTTCCCCCAATCATCGCTTTCAATGACCACAATATTTTCTTTGAATCTGATATGACTGTAGATTCGAGAATGGTAATTTAAATACGATTTAATCTTTCTTAATTCGAGCAAAGTTCGGTGTACAATTTTTCGTGTTGGGCAACTTCGCGATTGATGTGATACTTCTTACTCACATGGTTGTAAAAATCTTGACCCAATTCTTCATTCTTGGCCTTTGTGTTTTTAAGTAGTCTGTGGAGAGCTGAAGCTAAACTATCCGCGTTTTCTGATTCAAACATGTGCTGTTCAAATTCCTTCAGTTGATCTTCGATTCCGGGAACACGTGAACCGAGAACCACTTTCTTCATTGCCATTGCTTCGAGCAAAGCAACAGGGCTACCTTCTCCAGTTTTTGTAGTGGGTAACACGAAGATTTCAGCAGCCTTCACATAAGGTCTTACATCATTTTTTTTACCGCTGAAATGAATGTTCTTTCCGTTTTCAACATTCATTTCTATATCCGATTTAAGCTGTTGGGCATAGTCACTTTTGTCATCTCCAATTAGCCACAAGTGCCAGTTGTCTTTTTCTAAAGACTGGAAAGCCTCAATTAAATAATGTACACCTTTTACCGGAGATATGTTAGCCACACATGCAATAACTCTAGCTTCAACTGGAGTATTCATTTCACTGTAAACAGCATCAATATTGTCAACAAATTCAGAAAAGAATCCAACTTGAATACCTCGTTCAATCAATCTTATCTTTTTAGAGTCTGGATAAAACTCTTCTATCATTTTGGTATTTTGTACTACAATGAAATCCGCTAGGAAACTTCTCAATTTCCATGCATTGGCACCATCGCTTCCCCAATTCATATTCTTTTTTGTGAATATCCATTTCGCACGACTAATCTTTCCTGCTAATGCCTCACCATAGCTATTTCCATAATGAAAACTGTGAATAACATGAGGGTTGATTTGGTTGATTTTTTTTGATACCCTGATAC
>JAOARK010000295.1 GCA_025210575.1 Schleiferiaceae bacterium | reverse complement strand
CTCATAGGGAACCTAGGTAAGGATCCTGAAGTGAGAACTTTTGAAGGAGGAGGAAAGATTGTTCGATTTACGTTAGCTACAAGCGAGACGTATAATAACCGTCAAGGAGAGAAAGTACCCCACACGGAATGGCACAATATTACAGTGGGCAGAAAGGGTCTTGCAGATGTTTGCGAGCAGTATTTGAAGAAAGGCCATAAGATTTTTGCAGAAGGTCGCCTTCGTACTCGTTCGTGGGAAGATCAAAATGGCGTAACAAAATATTCTACTGAAATCCAGCTAGATAATATGACCATGTTAACGAGTAGAGAAGATGCAGCTCGTATGAATCAGGGTGGTTCTGGTTCACAGCCTATGAATGCTCCTGCAATCACCGCTGTTCAAGAACCTCAAAATGAAAGTTTTGCAATTTCTAACGATGACGTGGATGATTTACCATTTTAACTTAAGTCTAACCAATTCCCTCTAATTTGGATCCCGACCCGAGTAGTCAGTTTTTTGAATTACTATTAAATGCTGAAGCCATCATTCCCGGATTAGCGCTATTGCTCTTGCTGGTGATTTCTGGTTTGGTTTCAGGTTCAGAAGTGGCTTTTTTTTCCTTGTCTCCTAATGATCTTGATGAACTTGAGAACAGTAAGAGGAACAATGATGAATCCGTATTAAAGTTGCTTGACGCTCCAAAGCAATTATTGGGCACAATATTGATCAGTAATAACTTTATCAATATCAGTATCGTATTGCTGTCGGCAATTATTCTTGCTCCGCTCATTGAATTTTACCAAGACCATAATTTTACGGCAAGTCCATTTGGTTTGGACATGAGTATTTCGGGCAGCACTTTTATTTTTCTGGTTCAATTACTTGGAGTGACCTTTTTGATCTTACTCTTTGGAGAGATTCTTCCTAAGATCTATGCGAATCAAAATCGTCTCCGATTGGTTAGGTTTATGGTTACGCCACTCACATTTCTAAAAAAAGTGTTTGGCCCAGTTAATAAGTTGATGATTAAATCAACAGGATGGCTGGAAAAGCCGGGAAAGAAAGAGAATCTAACTGTAAACGATCTTGAGCATGCGCTAGATTTAACGGAGGAGGAAAACGATAACTCTGAGGAGCAGAGGATTCTTAGAGGTATTGTGAAATTTGGATCTACAACTGCTAGGCAAATCATGACTCCGAGAATGGATGTTGTGTCGTTTGACGTGAATGACAACTTTGAGCATGTTCTAAAAGTGATTGTTGAATCTGGTTTTTCGAGGATACCGGTTTATGAAGAGAATTTTGATAATGTAAAGGGTACGATCTATATCAAGGATCTACTTCCTCACACCAATGCTGATCCTAATTTTAATTGGATGAAGCTTTTACGGGATCCGTTTTTTGTTCCTGAAAACAAGAAAATAGATGATCTTTTAAAAGAATTTCAAGAAAAGAAAATTCATTTGGCTATTGTGGTTGATGAGTTTGGAGGTACATCAGGGATTATTTCATTAGAAGACGTAATAGAAGAGATTGTTGGTGAAATTAGTGATGAGTTTGATGATGAAGACCTGGTATATTCAAAATTGGATAATCAAACTTATGTCTTTGAAGGGAAGACTCCGTTGTCAGATTTTTGTAGGGTAATTGAAGTAGATGAAGAGCTCTTTGAAGAGGCCAAAGGAGATACCGAAAGTCTTGCTGGATTAATGCTTGAAATTGCTGGAAAATTTCCAGTGAAAGGGGAGGAAATAAGCTATGAGAATTTTACGTTTATTGCCGAAAGTGTGGTAAACAAAAGGGTGAATCGAATAAAAGTAAAGATAAATGCGTAGGATTTTAGTGTTGATGAGTGTCTTGGTTTTGTTTGCTTGTGGAGATGAGTACGTTCCGAAGCCTGTTGGTTATTTTAGAATTGGATTACCTGAAAAGGAATATGTGACACTTGATAGCACCGGATGTAATTTTAGTTTGAACCTGAACAAAAGTGCCGAGTTCAAGATGGTGCCAGATAAAGATTGTTGGGCCAATGTGGAGTACCCTAGTTTGAAGGCTACTATTCAGTTGACTTATTACAATATCCACGAAAAGGATTTTGAGTCTCTGATTCGCGAAGGTCAAAGAATGGCCTATTCTCATACAGCTCGCGCTGATGGCCTACAGGAGAAATTCTTTGCAAATGACGAAAAACGCGTATACGGCATCTGTTATAGAATGGTAGGTCCTGTGGCAACGTCTACTCAGTTTTACATGACTGATAGTACAGATCATTTTTTACGCGGAGTGTTGTATTTTTATAGTTCACCAAATCCAGACTCGCTTAAAAATGTTAACGAGTTTATGCAAGGTGAAGTAGTTGAATTAATAGAATCTCTTAAATGGAAGAATGGGTAACCATAGCACAATTTAGTCATCCGAGTAGTGGATATGTGTTAAAGTCTAGGTTAGAAGCCGAGGGCATTACCTGTTATTTAAAGGATGAGAATGTCACCAACATCATTCCTTTGGGTTCTTTATCGGTAGGAGGGGTTAAATTACAAGTGCCACTTCGAGATGGTTTTAGAGCCCTAGAGATCTATTACGACACCACAGATGAACTAGGTGATACTAAAATCTAGTCTCAATATTTCGCAGACAATCCCGAAATCAGAAGAAGAAACACAATCATTGCCATCATAAAGTAGTAGCGCTTTATGAAAATGGTATGTTGTATTCTGTTTTGTTCCATTTTTTTAGATTCTTCTTCATACGGAGAAATAGGAACAATAAACTTCCAACTTTTTAATTCAATTTCACCTCTTGTTCTGCGCTTTACAGAATCCCTGTACTGAGCGAAAAGAGAGGACGCTTTTAAAAATAGGTATGAAGCATAAATGCCGAAGGCCATTGCCAATAAGAAACCTAAATAATAATAGTTAGACATGCTCCGCTTTGTTTATCTGTAGTATTGTTTGAAAAATGAGAACCAAAACATAGGCCGACACCAATAGGTGCAAAGGTTGTAAAAATGCGGGTAATGCCAAATAGTATAATAAAGCACCGCTTAAGCCAAGAAAGATAATAAGAGCCAAAATGATCTTTATTTGAGGAATCTCGAATCCTTTTTTTCTCCCTTGATAGAATATCCAGCCTACCATTGCTAGGCTCGTCCATGAAAATGAACGATGTATGAGAACTTTATAGTCTAGCATACCTACCCATAGATCTCTATTCTCTCCGTTCATTTCTCGATAAATGCTGTCAATTTGTTCTCTAACTTGAGTTCCTAACAGCATCTGCATAAAGAATAATCCACCCAAAACGTATACCCAAGTTTTAACATTCTCTGGAATTCCTTCTATTCGTTTATCGGAGGTTTTTTCGATAATAACAACCAGCACGATAAGAGCCAGCAATGCCCCAAGCATATGGATGGTGATTTGATTTGGAATGAGATTGCCATCTACCACCAGTTTACCTAACCAGGCCTCAAATAAAATGATAATCATTGCGGCTACCGACCAAAGAGCAATGCTTTTATTCTTCCTGAAATTTTTAAGACTATAAACTACTAATAGTAAAAGTGGAATGCCTGCTAAAGTACTTGCTAATCTATTGATATATTCAACCCAGGTGTGTGTGGCATTGAAAACAGCATAATCGTGTTTTGTGTATTTCTCCCAATTGTTAGCGTCATATTCATCTGCGCTGGTAAACTCAGATGTGGCCTTAAATATGGTTTCGTTCATTACGATCATTTGCCCTTCTCCGTAATGAGTATTAGGGTGCCACGTTACTTGGCTTTCTTCTGTCGGAGGAATTAAAAGGCCATAGCATTTTGGCCAATCAGGACACCCCATACCACTGCCGGTTATTCTAACCACACTACCAGCGAGTACAACTAAAAAAAGCAAGGCCAACTCAATTTGAGCCAGCCTTTTTATGTTTTTTAGATAATTCATTGGTATTTAAGAAGCCGTATTCACTTCTACTTGTTCAACATCTTGAGGGGCTTCTTCTTCCTCAACGATCTCGATAATTTCTGCTGAATATGCACCTTCATTTACAGCTTCAATGGCTGTCTTTATTTCGGAGTTGCTAATTTGATTATTGTCAAAAGAAACATGAGCAATTCCTTTTTCGAAATCGATATCGCATTTGTCAATCCCAGCCATTCCATTTAATGACTTTTCTATAGCTCCTTTGCAACCATTTACACAAACCATACCCTCAACTTTAAGGTCTACTTGGTCATTTGCAACAACTGCTATTTTTTCAGTTTTAACTGTTTCTTCTTCTGCAGTTTCAATTGTTCTGTTGCAACTAAATAAGAGTGTTGAAGCAAGAATTCCTGTAAGTATATATGATAGTTTCATTTGTAATAAAAATTTGACCGCAAATTTAAGGATTAGACCTATCTAAAACAGGAATAATGTCATCAATAATTGTTATGAATAAACGGGATAGCAGGTAAAGGATAAATCTATTTTTGCCGCATGAAAAACGAAAAACGCAATTTGGCTTGGATAATTTTTATTGGCTTAGCCATTGTATGGGGTAGTTCGTTCATTCTTATGAAAAGAGGGTTAGAATCTTTTCACTTCTATGAAGTAGGTTCTTTTCGATTGGCCTTTGCTTTTTGGTTTACAGCTTTGATAGGTTTTAGATATTTTAAAAAGTTTAAAGCAAAAGATGCTTGGCCCTTATTTGTGGTGGGTATTTTGGGTAACGGATTACCATATATGCTATTCCCAATTGCTCTTTCTGAAATAGACTCTTCCATTATTGGCGTGATTAATTCTCTTGTACCTCTTTTTACATTGATTATTGGAATGGTGTTCTTTAAAAGTGGTGTAAAAAAATTACAAGTGCTTGGTATCATTGTTGGTTTTATCGGGGCTTACGTGTTGATCAACCCTCATGGTGCGCACCTAGGTGAGAAATGGTATTTTGTGTTTTTTGCAATTGCCGCATCTCTCTGTTATGCGTTGAGCATAAACACAATTAGTAAGAAATTAGCGCATTTAGATTCTCTTTCAATTACCTTATTATCATTGATGTTTGTTGGTATTCCCGCAACCAGTTATTTATTGATAAGCGGAAGTATAATGAAGGTTGTAGGAGATCCTGTAGCTCAAGTTAACCTCGGGTACATTGCAATTCTTGGAATTTTAGGAACCTCAATTGCTGTGATCTTGTTTAACTACTTGATTAAGATTTCATCACCAATATTCAGCGCTAGCGTTACCTATTTTATTCCGATCATCGCCATTGCTTGGGGGTGGTTTGATGGTGAGCAAATAGGGGTGACCACCGTAGCGGGCGTTATTCTTATCCTATTCGGTGTTTATTTGGTCAACTTTAAACGTAAGGCAAAAGAGGAATCAGTCGAGGTTATAGATAGTTAAACCACTTCTCATTTTGGGTTCGATATAAGTACTTTTTGGAGGCATGTACATCCCTGCATCGGCTACATTTTTGAGCTGATCCATTGTAATAGGAAATAAGACGAATCCAGCGGCAAATTCGCCACTATCTACTTTTTCAGCCACAGCTTTGGCACCGTCACTACCTGGTAAGAAATCAATGTTCTTGTCATTACGCTCATCTGTAATATTCAAGATCGGTGCTAATATCTTGGTTGAAACGATGTGACAATCCAATTGCTCAACCGGATGTTCTGGATTAAAAAGGCCAGGCTTTGTAAACAAGGCATACCAATCTCCATCTATATAGAGTCCTATTTCATGTAAACTAGAAGGATGAAACTCTTTGGTGTTAATCCATCGTATGAAGAATTTCTCTTCTAATTGATTCAGGAACTCATCTTTAGTCAATCCGTTTAGTGTTCGAACTACACGGTTGAATTCTTGAATTTTGATGGTAGTTTCTGGTAACATGTACGCCATAAAATAGTCATGAGCGTTTTCTCCTTCCCCTCCGCGCAGTTGCGCTAGTCTAGAAGATGAAGCACATCTATGATGGCCATCAGCTATGTATACTTCGTTTAATTCTGCAAAGGCATCTGCAATGGTCTTTACATCCTCTTCTTCGGATACTGGCCATACTAAATGCATGATTCTATCGGTGGAGGTAAATTCATACTCTGCACGAGTTTGCATGTACTTGTTCTTTATGTTTCCTATAGCTGAAAGTGGTTTGTGAATCAGCAATACAGGTTCTGTATTTATTCCGGTGGTATTTAAGTATTCAGCAAATAGATTTTCTTTGGCTGTGATGGTGTGTTCATGTTTTTTAACCCTGCCTTCGTTGTAGTCCTTTACTGAAATGCCTCCAATTATTCCAGTAAAAACATGGGTGGGCGTTTGTTGCTGGTAGATGTAAAATGCAGCCTTTTCTTCTTCTTTAAAGATGCGTTCTTTGCAGAAAAGCTCAAACCGTTTTTTTACTTTTTCAAATTTTTCTTGGCCGTGAGAAGAGTCATTTATACCATCAGGATTGATAACATGTAAAAACGTAAAGGGGTTATTCTCCAACTTATGTCTAAGTCTTTCATCTGTGTAACTTACATAAGAGCGGGTAGCAACCAAATAAGCTTTGTCTCTTGTAGGGCGTAAAGCCTTAAAGGGTTTTACT
>JAOARK010000294.1 GCA_025210575.1 Schleiferiaceae bacterium | reverse complement strand
TTTTTCCATTGAGCAGCAATATCTTCCAATTGCTTGTACCAATCTTCTCCGTAATTGCGTGTTAAAGGCTCCTTTAAAAACTTGTAAATAGGTAGGCCAACTTCTTTCCCTAGGTCGCAAGCATCACTACAGATCTCCCACTTTTCATAGTTCACTGCTTCAAAGCTGCTGTACTTGGTTATTCTAACGGGGTATAAATGACAGCTGATTGGTTTTTTCCAATCCACCTTGCCGTCTTCATAGGCTTGCTCAATGGCGCATTTTGCAACGTGTCCATCAAACACTACAAAAGCACATTCTTTATTGTTCACTAAAGGGGTTACCCATTCACCATGTTCAAAAACATGCGTACCCTGTTTTTCAACAGCTTCAATTCCTTCTTTGCGCATGTAGGGTTTTACCTCTGGGTAGATGTCGTCTAAAATTTGATTTTCAGATTCGTCCAAGGGAGCGCCTACATCACCTTCCACACAACAAGCGCCTTTGCACTTCTTTAAGTTGCACAAAAAATCTTTTTCCAAAAGGTCTTCAGAAACCAGCTTGTTGTCAATGTCAATCATGGCTGCGAAGATAAGTTGCCTTTCTATTTTAATAAAAGAAGGCGATATATAATTTATTAAGACCTATTCACGAATAAACAGACACATCGTTAACACACCTTGTATTTAGCATTCAATAGAATTAGTTCAGACTGTTGCTCAAGCCGCACGGCTGTTCTTTTCCATTGAAGAAAAGAACCAAAATTCTAGGCTTACAAATCTTCATGAACCTGATTGTTGTGTAGCTCAATTTCAGCTGGGTGATATTCGAGCAAGCTCTCATCTTCCCAGTTTTACTAAAGCTACATTTCAACCAGGACCCTTCATATTTGTAGGCCATTTTTTTAACCAGTCAATTATCAATACATGGCCTGTCGTCACGTTTTACTCATTTGTAAAATGAACTTATTGGGATTTTCCTTCGCAACACGCTCGGCCTTTAAATAAAATTGGTTCTGGCTAAAATGAAACCTTAGAGAGACCGGAAAGCTGAGAGCTTGCTCGAAGATTATTCGGCCGAACTTTAGTTTCATGAAAGACAGGTTCTGTTTTATTTAGTAGCCTAAATTTTTGCATACTTTTTATCAATGAAAAAGTATGACACAAGCCTTTAGCCTTCTAACTAAAGAAGTAAATTTGCGGCCTTAAATTCAGGCGGTTATGGAATTCAACTTTACAGAATTTTTATCGGCCACCATGGTGCTTTTTGCGGTGATCGATATTTTGGGAAGTATACCCATTATTGTCTCTTTGCGCGAGCGAGTGGGTCATGTACAAAGTGAAAAAGCGACAATTGTGGCTACCATAATTATGGTGTCCTTCCTTTTTGTGGGTAAGGCCATCTTAAATGTATTGGGCGTAGATGTTAACTCGTTTGCGGTGGCAGGTGCTATTGTTATTTTCTTTTTGGCTCTAGAGATGATCTTGGGTGTAAGAATCTACAAAGAAGAAACACCTGAAACCGCCAGTATCGTTCCTATTGCATTCCCATTGATTGCGGGTGCAGGAACGCTTACAACATTAATTTCTATTAAGGCGGAATATGGCACGCTGAACATTTTGCTCGCTATTTTGGTGAATATGATCCTGGTATATGCCGTTTTAAAATCATCCAATCGTATTTCTAGAATTTTAGGAGCTTCCGGATTGGGAATCCTGAGAAAGGTATTTGGCATTATCTTGATGGCCATTGCCGTAAAACTATTTACAACAAATATTTCAAACTTATTATAATACATGTCTCAAGAAGATAAATTCAAAAAAGTAATTGCGCATGCCAAAGAGTATGGCTTTGTTTTTCAAAGCAGCGAGATTTATGATGGGCTAAGTGCAGTTTACGATTACGGTCAAAATGGGGTGTTGTTAAAAAACAACATTCGTGAGTACTGGTGGAAGAGTATGGTGCAAATGCACGAAAATATTGTGGGCTTAGATGCCGCAATTTTTATGCAACCAACTACATGGAAGGCTTCTGGTCACGTAGATGCATTTAACGATCCTTTAATAGATAACAAAGACAGCAAAAAGCGCTACCGTGCCGATGTATTGATTGAGGATCATGTAGAAAAGATTCGTCAGAAAATTGAGAAGGAAGTAAAAAAGGCAGCCAAACGTTTTGGTGATTCTTTCGATGCAGAGATGTTCAAGCAAACAAATCCACGTGTAGTGGCGAATCAAGAAAAAATTGATGCCATCAATAAGCGTTTTGCCGATGCTTTTGAAGCGAATGACTTAGAAGAAGTACGCAATATTATTATCGATTTGGGTATTGCTTGTCCAGTTTCGGGTTCTAAGAACTGGACCGAAGTGCGTCAATTCAATTTGATGTTTGGTACACAGATGGGTTCTGTAGCCGAAGGTGCAAGTGATTTATACTTGCGTCCGGAGACGGCACAAGGAATCTTTGTGAACTTCTTGAACGTTCAAAAAACGGGTCGAATGAAAATTCCTTTTGGAATCGCTCAGACCGGTAAGGCTTTTAGAAATGAGATCGTTGCACGTCAGTTCATTTTCCGTATGCGTGAATTTGAACAAATGGAGATGCAATTTTTTGTGCGTCCTGGTACAGAGATGGAATGGTACAATACCTGGAAAGAAACAAGAATGAAGTGGCATCAATCTCTTGGTTTGGGCGATGAATACTATCGTTTTCACGATCATGAGAAATTGGCGCATTATGCGAATGCTGCTGCAGATATAGAATTCAAATTCCCATTTGGATTTAAAGAATTAGAAGGAATTCACTCTCGCACAGACTTCGACTTAAAACAACATCAAGAATTTTCTGGAAAGAAATTGCAATACTTCGATCCCGAGATCAACGAGAACTATGTGCCTTATGTGGTTGAAACTTCAATTGGTCTAGATCGTATGTTCTTGGCTATGTTCTCTTCGGCATTAGAAGACGAAACGTTAGAAGATGGTTCAACACGCGTGGTTTTGCGTTTACCCTATGTTTTAGCTCCGGTTAAAGCCGCCATTCTTCCTTTGTTAAAGAAAGATGGCTTACCTGAAATGGCTCGAGAAATCATGAAGGATTTACAATTCGATTTTAACGTGCAATATGACGAGAAGGACGCCATTGGAAAACGTTACCGCAGAATGGATGCCATTGGAACACCTTTGTGTATTACTGTAGATCATCAGAGTTTAGAAGATAAGACTGTTACAATTCGCCATAGAGATAGCATGGAACAACAGCGTGTTAAGGTATCTGAGCTCAAGTCTATCGTAGATGGATTGGTGAATATGACTAATGTTTTAAAAAGTCTTTAAACATTCTTGTTCAAAATTTTGACAAGTAGTTGATTTTGATATTTTTGCCCGCCTTGGCTTAACTATAATTTATAATTGAAATGAAAAAGATTAATCTTTTCTTAGCTGGCTTAGCCACTTTCGCATTTGTTGCTTGTGGTAATGGTGAGGCTACTAACGAAGAAGCAGCTGCTTCTAACAACGAAGTAGAAGTGGTTGAAGAAGAAACTCCTGCTGCTACTGAAGAAACTACAGAAATGGAAGCTGAAATGACTGAAGCTACTGACAGCACTGCTGTTGAAGCTGAAGGTACTGAAGATGCTCCTGCTGAAGGTGGAGAAGAAGCTGCTGCAGACGCAGACGCTGATGCTCACGAAGGTCACGATCACGCTGAAGAAGCTGCTGACCAGCACTAAGAAGAAACTTCTTAAGAAATTAAAAACCGCTCTTGAGCGGTTTTTTTTTGTGCCAAGAATTTACTGATTCATTCTTTCAATAGGCGCAATACAAAAAAGTAGGGTATAAAAAAAGCTCCCGGGAAACCGGGAGCTTTGCATTTTATAGGGTCTTCGATTACTGTATCGTAACCCTTCTGTTGATCACTCCTTGCGAAGTTTCAATTTGCAGTATATACATTCCTTTGGCCGCATGGCTCAGATTGATGTTGCCATCATACTGATCAATGTTGCCAAGGTTCTCACTTAAGATGATCTGACCCGCTGGGTTGAGTACTCTAATATCTACTTGCTCGTTAGCATCTAACAAGAAGCTTACATTAAAGTCACCATTGTTCGGGTTCGGGAACACTTTTAGTGATCTACCTAATGCAGATTCGGCAATACTTATACCTTGAACATTAACAGTAAACGTACTATCCACAGATCCACAACCATTTGTAATGGTTAATGTTACTTGGTATGCACCATTCTGTCCGTAAGTAAAGCTAGCAGTATCACCATTCACCATGTTTCCACCACCGAAATCCCAAGTGTATGTATCTCCATTTTGAGATGAAGTAGCGTCAAAATGCCAAGTAGCATTGTTCGCTGTTGTCGTCATCTGGTTGGCAGTGTAACCAATAGTTGGCATTGGTGCTGTAGGTGTTGTGAACTGCAACATAGAAGCTGCAACACCTAATGGACAAGAGTCAGCAACCCAAACATCATACGTATATCCTGGCATTAAACCAGTAATGGTATGTGGACTTGTTGGGTTAATGATCAAGTTACCACCAGTGGCTGGGTTGAAACCTGCAGTATCCCATCTCACGAAAGTGATGATCGTACCACCATCAGAATTCCAAGAAAGATCGGCTTCGCTACAAGTTACATTGTTAACAGCCAAGTTAGCCGGAGCTACACAGCCTGTAGAACTACTTGCATGAACGTTGATGTTATCAACAGCCCAATACCAAGCCCAAATTCCGAAATCTTTGTAGTGGAAACGTACTTGTAGGTTTGCATTTGCATACATAGTAATGTCTATCATTTGGTGATCTGGAGAAGACCATCCACCGGCAGACGTGTACTGTGTAAGCACATTCACCCATTGAGTACCATCCCAAACATCAACATAACAAGTGTCACCTAGGTTGTTGTAGTATTGGTCAAATTCTAACCATAAGGTGTCATTCGGACCTAAACCTGAAGCGTCAATTGGAGGAGAAGTTAATTCTTCATCTAAAGTTACACCTCCAGAACCAGCTGCATCAGAGTCTACAAAACCAAAACCAGTACCATCTAATGTGTTACCATTATAAGTTGGCATATGTTTCCAAGTTTCTGTTGCTGAAGAACCATTAGAAGTAACTGTCCAACAGCTTAAACTGTTGTTGAAGTTTTCTAAGAATGGTAAAGGTTGTACAGAAGCCAATGTAGAGAAGTTTGTTACCGTTGTCCAGAAACTAACGTCTCCAGGACCACAACTATCTCTTACATACACATCGTAACCAGAACAACTCATTAAACCAGTTAATGACAATGTAGCTGAACCTCCAGTAACATTTACCCAAGTACCTGCACCAGCGGCAGTACCTGAAGGACCATAATTAACTTGCCAGTTTGTTGCACCACCTGTTGTCCAGTTAACGGTTGCAGAAGTTTGACCAATGTTAGAAACATTTACACCAGTTGGTTTAACACAAGTCAATGCATTGTCAACAATTACATCGTCTATAAGCACATCATTGTAGAATGCAGGGTTAGCATTCTTGTCTAAGTTAAATCTGAACTGTACTGGACCGGTAATAGTGTACCCTGATAGTGAGATGATCACCTCAACCCAACTTGCACTGTCTGCAGCGTAAGTGTAGATTGAATCATTCCAGTTCGACCCATCGAAGAAATCGATGTACATCGGGTTGTTATCACCTGGATTCGTTGTGTTATTACTAAAAATGTGGAAACGTAATTCTGGAGATGTCAATGCTGAAACATCGATGAGCGGTGTTTCGAGTCGGACTCCTTTAGCACTTGACGAACTACCGTCCACTCCCATTGCGTACCCACCGTTTCCAGTATTATCGGTAACACCTGAGGCACCATATGCCGGCCAGTTTACCGAAGTGTTTTTCCATATGTCGTTCAATCCTGTGGCTCCAGTGGCGTTGTAATTACCCCAACATTGTGGCTCTGCACCAGGATTGTTGAAGCTTTCAATAAATGGAGCTGTGAATGGGCTACAAAGTGTACAGAATGTGAATGGTCCTACCCATGCAG
>JAOARK010000293.1 GCA_025210575.1 Schleiferiaceae bacterium | reverse complement strand
TGTGAAATCGAGCACATCATTGTGCCATTCTTTAATTGTTGAGGAGTTGGCATTGAAAAACGGTAAATACATGGTTTCATACCATTGATTTGGGCTTATACCTAGAGTAGTATCATAGGGTACATAACCAGGAAGGTTAATTGTTGAATCTCCATAGCCAAAAAGTCTCCAATTGTTTGCATAACGCGTATTCCAATCTTGTTCACTTTCTTGTCTTTCTAGCATTTGAAGTCCCGTAAAGAAAGCATCATATGATTTTCCTGCATCTTCGTTTGTGGCATAGGCTCGGATAAACCATTTATCTTTTTTTGTGAGCTCCAACCTATTTTGAAAGAAGTGAATTCCTTTTACACTAAAACGATTGTCTCCTTGATAAACCGTGGTACCCGTTCCATAATTAAAGGCATAACTCAATTCTAATGTCGGCTTAAATCGATAATGCAAAGAGGTTCCAACTTTTAAGTTTTCGGTTCCATAATCTACTAGATCAATTTCATTGTAACCTGATCTAAAAAATGCCCCAAGCCCCGCATTTCCATTGGTTGGATTTAACACAGAAGAGGTATTGTCGTAATGGTTGTTAGAAGCAAGAAAAGCTTCATCTCCATAAGTGTTTACTGCATTAAACCTTCCAGGATTTGTTGCTGGGTAATCACTGTCCGTTACAGGGTCATAGTTATCCGCCTCCCAGTCATTCGCGCGAAGCATGAATAAATTGATTTTGTAGGCGAATTTCTCTTCTCCATTTTTGTTTTTGATCGCATCTGCCCAACGCACGGCCACTTCTGTTAGGCTTCTCTCCCCTACTTTTAATGATGCTGATAACCCTTGAAAATTATATGGATTCTTTGTGGTCATACTGATCACACCATTAAATGCGTTAGGACCATAAAATGCGGTACTCGCACCAGCAATTACATCCACATTAACCACATCCAATTCAGACGCACCTAGAAAATTACCAAGAGAAAAGTTCAACCCAGGGGCCTGATTGTCTACACCATCTATTAATTGTAATGAACGTACAGGTGAAGTACTATTAAATCCTCTTGTGTTAATGATCTTAAATCCGATGGAAGCTGAAGTAAGGTCAACCCCTTTAAGGTTTCCTAACCCTTCATAGAAACTTACAGAAGGTGTTTCTTTAATAGCAAGAGCATCCATTGCTTCTACGGTAAGGGCAGATTCCTCTTGTTTTTTACTTAACCTTTGTTCTATGATCTCAATCTCATCGAGGATTTCTTCATCTTGCTTTAGCTGTACATTAATCTGTTTACCCGGTTGCTTTACTTCTACAGATTCATCTCTATACCCAATAAACGATACCTTAATCTTAATGGGAAAAGAACCGTTATAATTCATGCTAAACTTTCCAGAAATATCCGTTGAAGCTGCAATTTGGGTTCCTTCAATAAGAACACTGGCTCCAATCATTGTTTCACCAGTTTTGTAGTCTTTCACTACACCAAAGACGTTTTGTGCAAGTGAGTATGAAATACTTAACAATACAAAAGGTACAAGTAATTTTAATTTCATTCGGTCTTAATGTGGGGATAAAATTAGAGTAACAATGTATTTGTAATTACGGATAAATCCTATTGTGTTTAAAAATTATGGATAATTCGCAAAAACGAATTGAAATACAGCGCACATAAACAAGGGGTATACTTTAAAGAATTTCTATTTTCGCGCAAAATTTTTAAGGATGATCAACGGTAAGAAAGTAGTTGTTGTATTACCTGCATACAATGCCTCATTAACACTCGAAAAGACCTACAAAGAAATTCCATTTGACATTGTAGATGAAGTTGTACTGACAGACGATAACAGTAAAGACAATACCGTAGAAGTTGCCAAAGAGCTCGGAATAAAACACATCATGCAACATGAGGTGAACAAAGGCTACGGGGGTAACCAAAAAACATGTTACAATAAAGCACTTGAACTAGGTGCTGATATTGTTATAATGCTTCATCCAGATTACCAATACACGCCAATGCTCATCCAGTCAATGAGTCATGTTATTGCCAATGGACTTTATCCCGTAATGCTAGGTTCGAGAATATTGGGCATGGGTGCATTAAGAGGAGGAATGCCTTGGTACAAATATGTAGCTAACAGGATCTTAACCTTAACTCAAAACATCCTACTCCACCAAAAACTCTCAGAATACCATACTGGCTATAGAGCGTTTAGCAAGGAAGTTTTAGAGTCGATTAACTATAATTCTATTTCTGATGATTTTGTTTTCGACAATCAAATGCTTGGACAAATCTTCTACAAAGGATTTGAAATAGGCGAAATCACTTGTCCAACAAAATACTTTGAAGAAGCTTCTTCAATTAATTTTAAGCGCAGCGCCATTTATGGCTTAGGATGTATTAAAGTATCTGTAGAATACAGGTTGGCAAAATGGGGAATTATTAAGCCAAAATATTTAGTGGATTAAAGAGATATTATTCCTTCAATCTTCGCAGCATCCTTGTAGCGCTCAATTACCTTTTCTGGAGATAGCATTAATTCTTTTGCTGAAACACTCACGAAATTCCCTTTTTTGGAAGTTCTTAGGTTGACCTCTGCTTCTTTGGAATTGAAGAGACTTTCTACTTCAGCAATTTTTTGATTATCCGCGGGTACGATAAACTTGAATAAATACACTGAGGGCCATTCAAATCCCTCTTCTAATTTCAATCTCAGCGCTTCAAATTTTTCGTCAGTTGTCATAAATAATTGTTTGCTGCAAAAATAACCATCGTGCCAATGGTTAACGCGTAAGAATGATATAATCTTTAATACATGTTTTTAAGAATAACGGATAGTTTTTAGGTTCTTCCTCGATTCCCAGCAACTCTTTAATTCTTCTTACCAAAATGGCTACCCCTTCTTGATGCGCCTTATTGTTATAACGCTGATAACGCAGAACTGTATTCTTAATTAACAGTACATCTTCTTCTTTAAGATTAACCACCTGAGGATATTTTGGCACATACTCTTCACCGTGTTCTAATTCCTCAATGGCTTCGAGGCTTATACCTGCTGTCTTCCTTTTCTTTACAACAATACATCCTGCCAACAGATCACCCAACCTTTGTTCTTTCTCTGTGGCATTAATCATCATTCCAGCTAGTGCACCCATAGTCACATAAATATCCACTACACGCATAAACCATCGCGTTAAGCAAGCATCTGGTCCCGCTGCAGTTCCATCGGCCATTCGCACGTTAATGCCAGTAATCATTTTACCAGGAGTTTGTCCATTTAGAAACAACTCAAACAAAAAAGTATAGAAAAGCATGGCTGGCAAAACCAGTAAATAGAAGAAAAACAGTCCCATTGTTTGCCCCATGTTTAGAAAGTCGAACATGAAGATCAAGAAAAGTAGAACAATAATTCTAACAATTATGTCAACACCAAAGGCCACAGCACGCAATAAAAACCCTGCGCCTTCAAGCTCAATCATCACATTTTGAGGGGTAATTATAGGAATCGTTCTCATGAGTAAAATTTCTGGTGAAAAAATAAAAATTCTGCGGTATCGTTTAGCTTTTCTTCCTTTATTTGATGACCTTCTATGAAAGAATCAGATTTTATAGCTAAAAACAAAAAATTCTGGAAATCTTCTGAAGACACCTTAAAGCAAAAAAAAAGCGATACCGGCCTAGGGGATGCCTTTACAAAGATTACAGATGACCTAAGTTATTCTCAGACCTACTACAACAGAAGGTCTGTTAGAATCTACTTAAATCAACTTGCGCAAAACTTTTACAATAAAATCCACAGTTCAGGAAAGGAAACTAAGATCAATTTCCTTGGATTTTGGAAGGATGAACTCCCACTGATTATCTACCAAAGTAGAAGATACATGTGGGTGGCTGCATTAGTTTTTACAATTGCCGTAATCATAGGCGCCTTTTCTACTGAGATGGATGAGGACTTTGTGCGAGAGACCCTTGGCGATGGTTACGTTAATATGACTGAAGAAAACATTGCAGAAGGTGATCCTATGCGCGTTTACAAAAGCGAAGATTTTCTAGAGATGTTCTTTAGAATTTGGGTGAATAACCTTTTTGTTTCTGCGTGGATCTACATCTTAGGCATTCTCTTTTGTGTAGGTACAATTGGCATTTTAGTGAGCAATGGAGTAATGCTCGGAACCTTTCAGTATTTCTTTTACAAAAAAGGAATCCTCTATGAATCATTTTTAACCATATGGCAGCATGGAACTATTGAGATTTTAAGTATCATCATTGAAGGCACAGCTGGTTTGGTTTTAGGTGCCTCTCTTATATTTCCTGGGACTCTACCTCGTGATGTATCTTTAAAATTAGGGGCGGTGAGATCCCTTAAGATCTTTTTGGGATGTGTTCCATTAATTACTCTTGCAGCATTTATAGAATCATTCTTTACGCGCTATGATCACTTACCTGATCCAGTGCGATTATTAGTTATCATCGGTTCTTTCGCACTAATGTTTGGTTATTATGTAATACTTCCTTACCGAAAAGGAAGAAAGTTTAGAGCTGAAGATTACAAAATAGACTATAGTGAAGTAACAAGAGACATCAAGGTAAAATGGGGTGAGATAAAAAAGAATGCCAATGTATTCTTTGATATGCTCATTTTGCTGAAGAATAAATTCACCACCCGTTTAGGAATAGGAGCGTTATGCGCATTGATCTTTTCCATCTACATCGTTTACATATCTCCTACTATTTACTATTTAGACCTTTCCATGAGCGGAAATACAAATATTCTCTTTGTATTCAGTTTTGGTGAGGCTTTAGAAAAAGCTACGGAGCACATCTACGAAATGGGCGCCTTTTTTGAGTTTTACAATGACGCCTGGTTATGGCCTTTGGTAACTTTGACTTTAGCAACTTTAAGTACGCTATCGCTCAATGCATATATGGCATCAAGATTCCCAAGAAAGAAATTGAATATTAAGCATAAACTAACGCATTTCTTCATCTATACTTTTGCATATGGTTCTGCTTGTGCTTTATTCTTTATTAGTGAGAGTTGGATAAATATTGGCTGGAGGTTTGTTACCTTATTCATGTTGCTGCCGCTGATATTCTGGATGCCCATATTGAAAAATTTATATGGCATAAAATGGATCAATACTATATTTCTAGCCATTGACCTGTATTTCCGTCATGTAATGCGTTTGATTGGTTTCATCGGCATTTTACTGCTTCTCGGCTATCTCATTCAATTATTCTTTGACTCTCCAGTAATCTATGCCATGCTTTACCTAAGCAATGAATTTGTAGGCATCTCAGACACAACTGGGCAAGAAGTATTGACCACAATAGTTCTGACCTTTTCCTTAACGGGTATAGGTCTCATTTTTCAAGCATACTTTGCTGGATTGGCTGTATTTATTGATAGTGTGTATGAAATCAATACGGCCTCGGCATTGAAAAAAAGAATTCAGTCTATAACCTTAAAACGAAAGATTTATGGCGTGGAGACTGAATAAACACTTTGTTTTTTTAGTGTTAATCCTTTCAACCTGCTTTGGAGGTTATGCACAACTCGACTTGGACGATAGCAAGTGGAAAGAAGGAAGGCAAGAACGTAGGTATCTAGAAGAAGAAAAGGAAGAAGAGCCTGAAGAGGAAGAAAGCTCCCCTAGCAGCAGTGGCCGTGCAAAAACGTACAATAAGTCAAACTTCAATATAAACGAAACTGCTGACCTCATTAAAATGATATTCTTTATCATCATTATTGGGGTGATTATTTTCTTGATCTACAAGTTCATCATAAACAATTCTTTGACCACAGACAAAGACGAAGGTTTGGTTTTTATTGAAGATCTGAAAGAAGCCGAAGAAAACTTAATGAAGGCTGACTTGAGAAAGTTGCTTGACAAATTCTTAGATGAGGGAGATTATCGTTCTGCAATTCGAGTTCAATACCTGCAGATCATTCAAAACTTAAGTAAAGCGAAATTCATTATTTGGTCTAAAGAGAAAACCAACTTCGAGTATTTCAAAGAGATTAAAGATCTTCCTTTTGCTGGGCTTTACATGGAAACTACCGCCATTTATGAGCGTGCTTGGTTCGGTAGAGAAATGATTAACAAAGAGCGTTATACGCTGATGATCACTCAAGGTGATAAACTAAATAAGCAGATCAATGAATAGAGGGAAGATCATAATGCTTGTTATCGGTATAATGCTCTTGGTGATCATTGTAACCATCTATACCTGGCCTAAATCTAACCTTTGGTATTTAACCCTTCGAGACAACAACGAACCATATGATGTAGATTTCTTATATGAATTGATCGAAGAAAGCAATGAACAAGTTGAGTTTACCGAGATTAGTGATTTCTACGAAAAGAGTCTAAGTAAAGAGGATTCAAACGCCAACATTCTCAAGATAACATATGCACTCGATTTTGACTCTACCGAGGTTCATGAGTTATTGAATTATGTAGATCGAGGGAATAAGGCATTCTTTATTGTAAAAGATCCACCAAAACTTTTATTGGCTTCATTGTATTATGACAGTTTACGTTTAGCCGAATTGTACAAGGTTAGAAACCTACCCTACTCTTGGGAATGGGAAGGTGATCGTGAAGAGTATGACTCATTAAAAGCAGCACAGCAGGCTATTTATGGTGATCTCGATCAGATTTTTAGTACCCGAACTTATACTACAATTGATACTATCCCAACGAGTATTGGCGAAACTTCAACTGATCTTCATTACCTCGTTGGAAATAACACCGCTTATAATTTTGAGTATCGTCATTTCTATTTTTCAGATAGCTTGAATTTTGAAAGAGAATCTTTAGGGAAACTAAATAAATTCGAAAACTTCTTTCGGGTAAAGCATGGTAAAGGTGAAATCTACTTTCATACCACACCACTTGCTTTTACTAACTATCATTTATACCGTGAAGAGACTTTGGAATATGCTAAGGCTTTTGCTCAGTATTTTAATAATGGTAATGTGCATATCGACAAATTCCGTCATTATTATAGAAGAGAATACGATAGTGAGTTTAGAAGTGGAAGAAGCCCACATTTGCCCAGCAGTCCATTGGCATTTATTCTTTCAATATCGGCTTTAAAATGGACTTGGTATTTGAGCCTTGCTGGTCTGTTTGTTTTTGTGGTATTCCGCTCAAAAAGAAATCAACGTATAATTCCTGTAATTTCTCCTATCAAGAATAACAGTCTAGAGTTTTCTAAAACAGTAGGCCGCTTATTCTATAAAGAAAAGAATCACAAACGTATGGCTCAGGAAGTGTGTCAGTATTTCTTCAATTTTTTAAGAAAACGCTATCACATTAACACCAAAAATTTTGACGAGCTATCTAAACAACGTTTTCTAAGGCTTTTTCCGCATGAGTCAAGAAGGATAAACATTATCGCACACTTAAGTGTGAAGAGCCATAAAAAAGGAACCGAAATAACCCAAAAAGAATTAGAAGACCTCTATGAGGCCACGAGATACTTTATTTTAAAATCAAAATAATGGAAGAGAATTTGAACCCAGAGGAAGAAAATAAAGCCGGAATGGAGCAAGCTCAAGAAAAGGCAACTGAGCAACCAGTAAGTGAGCCCACTCCTATTTCAAAGGAAGCGCAAGATGTGCAATACATTGCCGGTAAAATAGCTGAAGTAAAAGCCGAACTGAATAAGGTTTTAGTCGGTCAGAGTGAATTAGTGGATCTCTTACTTATTTCACTTCTAAGTGGAGGCCATGCATTGATTGAAGGAGTACCAGGAATTGCAAAGACTTTAACGGCAAACTTGCTTTCAAAATGTTTATCTGTAGACTTTAGCAGGATCCAATTTACTCCAGATTTAATGCCTGCAGATGTCGTAGGGACCAATGTGTTTAACATGAAAAACTCAGAGTTTGAGTTTAAACCTGGACCTCTGTTTGGGAATGTTATCCTAATTGATGAGATCAACCGCGCTCCTGCAAAAACGCAATCTGCTCTTTTCGAAGTGATGGAGGAGTATCAAATTACAATTGACGGAAAGACATATCCTTTAGATCAACCCTATTTAGTAATTGCTACTCAAAACCCAATTGAGCAAGAGGGAACTTATAAATTGCCTGAAGCCCAATTAGACCGTTTCCTGTTCAGAATCATAATCACCTACCCAGGTTTTGAAGACGAGGTTAACATCCTCCAGCGCTTTAAGCAGGATTTCAACATGAAGACCAAAGAAGATGTTAAAGCAGTCCTTTCTCCTTCTGATTTGAAAAAGATGAAAGAGACCGTTGAAAACATCAAGATAGAGGATTCTGTACTGGAATACATTGCAAAACTTACTACACAAACTCGTCAGCACCCAGACCTCTATTTAGGAGCATCACCTCGTGCTAGTATCAATTTACTCAAGAGTGCAAAAGCAAATGCAGCATTAAGCGGAAGAACCTTTGTTACTCCTGATGATGTGAAAAAAGTATTGCATCCGGTTATGAATCACCGATTAATTCTATCTCCTGAAAGAGAGATGGAAGGATATGATATTAACGATGTACTAGAAGAAATCATTAAAGACATCGAGGTGCCTAGGTAATGAAGCTATTTAAGCAGCTATACATAGAGAATCGATTTTTCTACGCCTTTGTTGGGGTAATCATGGTATTCCTTTTGGGTTACCCGATACCGTTTCTATTTAATGTTGCCAAGGTGGTTTTGTTTTTATTCTTGCTAGCGGTGACAATAGAAATTCTATGGCTATTTAATAAAAACATCTCCTTCCAAATTGAAAGGACATCACCAAAATTACTTTCTCTGGGAGACGACAATACTTTGCAGTTAAGCATTAAAAATCTAGCAAATGCTGCAATTAAAACACGTATCATAGAGGAGTTACCCGTTCAACTTCAGGAGCGTGATTTTATGATTGCTCAAGATTTTGGTAAATACGAAGAGGTAACCTTTCCATACACGATTAGGCCTACAAAAAGAGGACTTTATAGCTTTGGTGACACCATCCTGTTTCTATCCTCTAAATTGGGTTTTGTTAGCCGTCAATACCGGGGCAAGAACCCCATGGAAATGCAAGTTTATCCATCCATTATTCAAATGAAAAAGTATGAGCTGGCTCATTTGAATAAACTACATCAGTTTCTCGGTATAAAAAAGATCAGACGCATTGGGCATTCCTACGACTTTGAACAGATCAAAGAATATGTTCAAGGTGATGATTACCGCAGTTTGAACTGGAAAGCTACTGGACGATACAACCGTTTAATGGTTAACCAATACCAAGATCAGAGTGCACAACCAGTGTATTGCATTATCGACAAGAGTAGATATATGAAACTTCCATTTAATGGAATGAGTTTATTGGATTACTCTGTAAATGCGAGTCTGGTAATAAGTAATACCGCTTTAAAAAAGAAAGATAAAACGGGTCTAATTACCTTCAGCGATAAGCTGGACACCGTTATTAAGGCAGATAATAAACCACATCAATTAAAGCTGATCTTAGAATCTCTTTACAACGAGAAAGAAAGAATGCCAGAAGCCAATTACGAGCTGCTGTATACCTTTATGCAGAAATCTATACGCCAAAGAAGTCTGTTGTTCTTGTTCTCGAATTTAGAAAGCAAGAGTTCTATGAATAGAATTCTACCAATACTTAAAGGGATTTCGAAAAACCATTTGGTAGTGGTCATCTTTTTTGAAAACAATGAGCTGACAGAATTTGCCACGCAAAAACCCTCTGAATTAAAAGATATTTATTTGAGTGTAACTGCCCAGAAGTTCATTTCAGAAAAAGAAGTCATTATTCAAACCATGCGTCAAAACGGTATTCATACTATATTTACAAGACCCGAGCAACTCACCATGAATGCATTGAATAAATATTTGGAATTCAAGGCTCGTGGGCTCATTTAAAATCTACACAATGAAAAAAACTGCTATCATTTTATTTGCTGTTGTTTCTATTGCAGCATGTAGTCAAAAGAAAATTGCAGCAGGCCCTTCGGCTCAAGCTTTAGCTGAAAACTACAGCGAAGCTACTATTGATCAACTAGAAAACGGAAAAGCGCTTTTTGAAAAAGGGTGTGACATGTGCCACGGTTTGGAAAAGTCATTTGGTGTTTCTAGTGAAAAACTAGTAAAAGTTGTTCCTGCAATGGTAGGTAAAGCCAACAAGAAAGCTGGACAAGAATTGATCAGCGAAACAGGTGGCGAAAACATCCTGCATTATTTATTGGCTGCTAACGCAAATAAATAAGCTACTCTTAGACCTCCCATTCCCAAATTATAATTCAATGGATGTTCGTACAACGATTGGAAGTGTCCGTTGTAAAACAAGGTAAATCTTAATTGATTAGGATTGTTTGGAAATTGATAGGTTGTTCCGATCTCAGCTTGAAGACCAACAATAACGGATTGTCTAACTAGGCAATCCACATTTTGATAACTATCACCATCAATTAATGGTGTTTTTATTGCATGGTTTAAACTTAAGTTAAATGTTGGGCCAAGGCCTAAGAACCACTGCCATCCGCATTCTTCGCATCCTTCATTGAAAATAAAATTGGCCATAATGGGTATTTGTAAAAACCCAAACCGGTGTTTTACAGGCGCGATACCTTCAGGAACGTTCTCTGGGATGTTGCAAAAGAATTCAAGAATATCATTATTTAAATCAACCAATTCAGTGTTTAACTTTTCAGAGAAGCCATAGGTTTGCCAATCAAGCCGCGAAGTGAAATACCAACGCTGGTTCAATGGGACTTCAATATCCAACCCGATGGTATAACCAAATTCACTTTGAATATCCGTAATTGCCGGGTAAGACACCCTTTGATCATTACTTGAGACATCACTAATTCCTCCAGACAAAGAAAGACCGAGCTTAGTTTGACCTTGAAATTGAAATGCAACAACAACAAAAAGTAAAGTGAAAATATTCTTCATAGAAAATGAGATTCTTAAATAATCAGAGTTAGAAATAATATTATCTCGAAAATATTAAAATGGACTCTAAGATCAGCATCGTCCAAAACTCGGCATCACCTCTTCCTGAGCTGCTAAATTCGAAAGCAGCAATTTCACCCTCATTTAACATTCTTTTTTTAAGGTCTTTTTTGGAGTAATGAATTTCTAAAGAATTCACGTCTTTGATTGGCAGAATGCACTTTCCCTCTTTAAAATCTCCATGTTTGGTATACAGATGTAATATTTCTCTTGGTTCTGGAAGTTCCTCTCTCAATACTTCTTCATCATTGATTAAGTATTTCTTTCGGTACTTAAAATTCGATTGCCCGGGTTTGTGAAAAATTGCGGCCTCAAAGACCAAATCACCATAAATAGCTTCTTGGGTAATGCTATCAATACTTAAAACGTATTGAGGGACATACTCAGGGCTTGAGTCGGTATGGTAACTAACGTATATCTTAGAATTATGTTCGGCAAGCGGTTCTAAAAATTCATTTACCTGATCATTATACAATCCAAGACTTTTGTAGTTGGACTTGCAACCACTGATTAATAAAGTTAAGGTAACCGCAGAGATTAGATAGAATGAAGAAAACACTCCTTTAGAATGCATGATTGGTCACAATTAGGTTATCAGGTTTAATGTAAAGATAGTTATTCCAACTTCTTCTTCACCCCCATATATTCATCCATCATATTTAACTGCCCGTATAGATTTTTTAAAGCCATGAGTACTCCTCGATCATCGGGTTCTATAGATTGGGCTTTTTCAAAATAACCTAGAGCCTTTTTAAATTCTGCATCTCTTTTCAGAATCATTTTCTCGTATTCTTCAGAGGTAAAATCCTCTGGAGCATTTGAGTTAAACTCTACCCCTCGGTTGAAATACAGCGCTCCTAAATTATAGTTCGCATCAAAATTATCAGGTTTTAACTCCAATGATTTAAGGTAATCTGCTTCTGCTTGAGCAGGCTTGCCTAATTGTTCTAGAACACTTCCTCGAGCAAAATAGAGAATGTAATTGTCAGGCTGAAGGCTCAGTGCTGTTTCAAAATAAGGTAAAGACTCCGCGTACTTACCCTCTGATAAATACAAATTCAATTTAGAGCTGGTTAAAGTAAAATCTGGTGTACGATGTTTCTTTATGGCTTTGTCCAATACCCGATGTGCATTGGTGTAATCGTTCTTCATACTGTAATGCATAGAAAGCATTTCAGCAGAGTTTACAAGCTCATATTTTCTATCAATGCAATCCTCATAATACTTCTCAACCAAATCATCTCGTTCTAGCTTATTAGCAATCATTGCGGCTGTATAAGATTCTAGTGTAGAATCAGACTTTAGATAATGACAGGCATCAATGGAGTTTTGAATAGAATACAAGCTTTCTTCAAATTTGCCTTCATTGTAAAAGAACACGGCCTCTTGCATCATTATATCCTTGCACATCACCATTTTTCTTTTGGTGTTGTTCATTCTTGTTTCTGACTTTTCGCCAAAATCCAACGCCTTTTTATAGGCCTGGAAGGCTTCAACTTCAGGGTTGACAACTCCAAGGTCTTTTCCACCCAATCGAGAAGTCACAATAGCGTTGTAAATATCTCCACGTAAGTACCAAGTGCTTTGCTTAGCCTTATCTTTTTCATTAAGAATGGCTTGATCTATATACTCTTTAGCCTTGAGATAATCTTGTTGCTCGTAATAAATGGACGCCTGAGCTTTGCTTGCTTTTTGTGCTGAGATATTCAATAGAACTATTGAAAATAGGAATGCCAGGGAGGTACGCATAAATCAAGTTTTCCATAAAAATAGAATTATTGATTTTACCCACCAATCGCAATCATGCTTCGGTTTTCTTGGTTCAATGTTTCATCACTGAATTTTTCTGCTGTGTCCATTCCTCCTCGGACTGCATGCTTTTTCCAGACAGCCAATTTAATGAGGTGTTCAAAAGGTTGGTTGTTTCTAACTGCAGTTAGAAGGTCCATTTCGTTATTGTCAAACAAGCAGTTTTTCATCTTGCCATCTGCCGTCAATCTCATTCGGTTGCAACCCGAGCAAAAAGGCGAAGTCACTGTAGAAATAACTCCCCACCTTCCTTTAAAACCTTTAACTTGAAAGTTCTTTGTGGTATCATGTCGGTCGTCTACAAGCTTCTGAAGTCTATCACCATATATTTTACCTGCCAACTCAGTAATCTCTTTCAGCGGTATCAGTTTATCACTATTCCAGTTGTTTCCGTCAAATGGCATGAACTCTATTAAGCGAACATCTACATTGTGGGTTTCGGTGAAGGCGATAAAATCTATAATCTCATCCTCATTGAAATTCCGCATGAGCACCACATTGATCTTCACCTCAAAACCCTTAGATAGCAGTAATTGAAGATTTTGCATGACTTTATTGAAATGGTCTCTCCTCGTAATGTGATGAAACTTCTCAGGTTTTAAAGAATCTAAACTCAAATTGATTTTCTTTAGACCAACTTCCTTAAATAAGGGGATGTACTTATCGATTAGAATCCCGTTACTCGAAATAGCAAGTTCAGCATCTAGAGTGGCCAGCTTTCGCAAAATTGCTTCAAAGTCTTTGCGTACCAACGGCTCACCACCAGTCAAACGGATTTTGTTCACCCCCATTTTGACAAACTGTTCTGCAATTTCATAGACCTCATCCGCACTCATCAACTTCGCAGAAGGCAATAGCGGAATTCCATCAGCAGGCATGCAATACGTACAGCGAAGGTTGCACTTCTCGGTAAGAGAAATTCTCAAATAGTTATGCACCCTATTATGTTGGTCTTGGATGGTCATCAATCGTGTCTTCCCCCTCCTATTATTTTGAATATGTGTAAAGCTGCAGGAAATATAGCATCCATGCTTTCTTTTGCACCGTTTGTACTTCCGGGTAATGCTATAACCAAAGTCTTTCCCATCACACCAACTAAGCTTCTTGAGAGCATAGAATAAGGCGTACGTTGCTGTCCATAACTGCGAATAGCTTCTTCCATACCTGGGATTCTTCTGTCTAACAAAGGTTCTAAAGATTCTGGCGTTACATCTCGAGGCGAGAGTCCAGTCCCTCCGGTGTAAATGACGAGATTGTAATCATCAGATGCGTACCATTTTGCTGCGTTTTGAATCTCCTCCTTTTCATCAGGGATAACTTGATAGGCATCCACCTCTACATTATACCCTTCTAACTTTTCTTTTATAGCCAATCCAGCTTTATCTTCTTTTTGTCCTGCGGAAATAGTATCGCTACAAACAACAACAGCGGCTTTAAGCCCGTGTCTAAATTTGTCTTTAAAATCAGACTTACCTCCTTTTTTCTGAACAAGTTTGATCGAGCTTACTTCGATTTCCTTGTCGATTGGTTTCAACATGTCATACATAGTAAGCGCAACCACAGAAACGCCATGCATGGCCTCTACCTCAACACCCGTTTTATAAATCGTAGAAACATGCATAAATATCTCTATTTCCAGACCATTGATGTTGTATTCCACCGATGTTTGTTCCACCGGCAAAGGGTGGCAATCTGGAATCATTTCTGCAGTTTTTTTAACGCCAAATAGTCCAGCAGTTTTAGCCATTTCTAAAACATCTCCTTTCGGTACAGTTTTGTTAACAATAGCATCTATGGTTTCCTGCTTGCTCACGCGTACAATTGCGCAGGCCGTAGCTTTGCGTAAGGTTGAGGATTTATGGGTAATGTCTATCACTTCTTTAAGTTTTAAGTGTTTAGTCCTTAGTCGTGAGTCAACTTAGCACTAATTACTATTTGTTTTCCTTCCATTGATGTGATTCATCTTCAAAGAATTCTTTGCCAAAAATGGGCACCTCTTCTTTTATGCGCTCTACCAAATACTCAATGGCTTTAAATACTTCTTTTCTTCTTGGAGAGGAAACAAACACGAACAAACAGATCTCCCCTGTAGCAACGATTCCCAAACTGTGGTAAATGTGCATGCAAGTGAGGTTGAATTTCTCAAATGCGCTTTCGCGGATGTCATGCAATTTCTCTTCTGCCATTTCTTCGTAAGCGGTATACTCAATCGCCTTAACCGTTTTGCCATCTATTTCATCAGCTCTTACCTGACCTAGAAAAATATCGTGTGCACCAATGGTTGTTTTTGTTTGGTGCTTGTGAATAGACTCACCAATAAAAGATGCGGGAATAGCACCTTCCATAAAAACTTTCTTTTTCTTTTTAGGCTTTGTTTCCATATTGCTTTAATATCACAGAGCTACACTGAGAACCTCAGAGTAACACAGAGTTTTAATTTATTATTCGTTTAATACCGTCTTTTAATCTTGAAACATTAAAATTTATGACTAACCCTAACTTGTAATTACCTAATCGTAAATAAGTAAGCGTTTGTGCAAAATGAACTTCAGTTAACTCTTCAACAGTTTTTAGTTCTATTACAATCTTATCTTCAACTAAAAGGTCCATTCTGTACCCATGCTCAAGTTTGATCTCTTTGTAAACAATTGGCATTGGAACTTCCCTTACTACTTTTAATCCACTCTTTTCAAGTTCATAAAACAAACACTCTTGATAAGCAGATTCTAACAAACCAGGCCCTAGTTGGCGATGAACTTCAATAGCACACCCAATAATAGTTTTTGATAGTTCATTCAACTCCATTTCTCAGTGGTTCTTTGTGGTTCTTTGTGCCCCTCTGTGTTAGAACTAAAAACTGGGTTACAGTATGCGATATAATCTGTTCTTTCTAATTCTTCTAAAGTTTGCGGAGCGTCAATATGCTCCATCATTTTTTCAAATTCTATGGTATTGGCCTCATTAGTCTTGGCATCTAACATCCAAAACTTACCACTTAATAATTGGCCATACCCAAGGATAATCTTCAAGACCTCATTGGCCTGCATTACACCAATCATTCCGGGTAAAACACCAAGCACACCCACTTCGTTGCAACTGGGCACACTTTCTGGATTTGGAGGTGTTGGAAACAAATCTCGGTAGCCCGGTCCATTTTGGTAATGAAACGTACTAACCTGACCTTGAAACTTATGAATGGCACCATAGACAAGCGGCTTGCCTAATATTCTGCAGGCATCATCCAACAAGTAACGCGTATGGATTTGATCTGTTCCGTCAACGACAATATCATATGAAGTGACTAAGTCACCAACATTATTTGCTCCAATGAATTCAGGATAGGTTTCAATATCTACATCAGCGTTGAGGGCTGTCAATCTTTTTTGGGCGACCTCTACCTTAAGTTCACCAAGATCTTTTGTTGTGTATAAAATTTGCCGTTGCAGATTCGACTCAGTAACAAAATCTGGATCGATTATTCCGATTTTACCAATTCCAGCTGCTGTTAAATATTGTAGCACCGGACAACCTAAGCCACCAGCGCCCACAACCAGTGCTTTGGCTTGAGTCAATTTCTCTTGACCTTCCACCCCGACTTCTTCAAGTTTGATATGTCGATCATATCTGTTCATCATCCTCCTGCAAATGGTGGCAACACCGCTACTTCGTTATCTGCTTCAAGTTTAGTTTTGGAATCAGAAAGTTTTTTATTCAAAGCCAAAGAGTACGAATACCTCTTTAATTGAGGTAGACGCTCAAGGAGCGTATTCTCCAATTCTCCAAGCGTCTCGCCTGGAAAATCTTCGAAAATGAGCAGCTCCTTTTCAGCTGCCTCTGCAATCATTCCAAAAAACTTAATTCTCACGTTCATAAAACTGCTAAGTCTTTTTGTGTGTTAATATTATGTAGCCCTTTTGGACCTTTGAATTCGATTTCTTTTGTGTTTAACTTGTCTATTACACCAAATAGTTTTTGTGTTCTGTCTTCAAATGCTTTTGTGAACTGACCGAAGCATTTCCTACTGTAAACTCCAACCAACGGCAGAGCCTTTCCTTGGTAAGAAAACATGGTGACATCTTGTTCAGACGCATGGCTTTCAAGTAAGCTCGCAATATCACTTTGCATGATTTGCGGAACGTCACAACTCAATACCACAGCTACATCGCATGAAAGTGATGCAAAGCAACTAGCTAATGCTGTTACCGGGCCTTCATCCTTTCTCAAGTCTTGAATTACAGGTAAATCAAAATCTACAAGCCTTGGATTGTCTCCAGAAATAAATATCTCAGAACAATGAAGATTCAATGCATCTATGCAATACTGCAGAAATAATTTGCCATTCCATTCAAGAAAGGCTTTATCCTCACCCATTCGTGTGCTTTTCCCTCCAGCTAAAACTATTCCTACCACCTTCATACCATGAAAAGTTTAACGGATGCAACAACGAGGACCAACGCAAGCATATAGCGTAACTGTAAATTGTTCAATCTACCACTGCCAAACATGGCACCTGCAAAACCACCAATGAGTGCCACACCTACCAATAAAAATGCTTGCGGTTCAATTGAGGAGCCATTCATTAAATAACCTGACATCCCGGCAATGGAATTGACAAAAATGAATAGGGCCGAAACTGCAGCCGTTTCTTTCATTCTACCCCAACCCATAATTAAAATGAGCGGACTTAAAATGATTCCGCCTCCGATACCAATCATTCCTGAGAATAAACCTATTAGTGCCCCGGCAATAAGACCTTGCCAAACAGGCATCGTATTGAGATTTGCTTTTTCTTTTCCAAAAACTCCAAGCATTCTGAGCACAGCGAAAACTAACACCCCACCCAATATCTTTTTGTACAGACTGGGCTCGATTTCTAAATAACCTCCTATAAAAGCAAAAGGAATAGACGCTATTGCAAAGGGGTAAAATAACTTCCAGTTGAAATGTCCATTTCTATAGAACGCATAAAAGGATACACCCGCCACAAAGATGTTTAACAACAATGCTGTGGGTTTCATCACTTCGGGTGGAAACAGAAACAAAGCCATCAGGGCTAAATA
>JAOARK010000292.1 GCA_025210575.1 Schleiferiaceae bacterium | reverse complement strand
TAGCGATGGTAGGTACAATTGAATGGTGAGAAGGGTCTTTAGAAAACTGCTTGATGATGGTATTCGCCTTCAAGATATCTTTATTACCAATCGCCTTCTGCAACTCAAAGTTGTTATAATCTTTACTAATGCCAATGTTCTTTTCAATGACATGAGCATTTACGGCCGCTCCAGGCTCAAGGACCAACTTTAGCTTCTCAACCTCATTATGAATCCTACTTAAATCATTCCCCACATTTTCAGCTAATAGAACTGCTGCCTTAGGAGAAACAGAGAAACCGGCCTCTCGCACTTGAGACTCGACAAAAGATGGAACCTTATCGTCATACATCTTTTTGGTTTCCATGTAGGCTAACTTGCTCGCTACAAACTTGCCAACTTTACCTCTCTTATCCACCTTTTTGCCTTTATAGGCGAAAACTAAAATAGTCGTAGGCTGCGGGTTTTGACCATAAGACATGAGCGCCTCAGTAATCTTTAAATGTTGTGCTTCTTTAACAATCACCACCTGATAAGGTGCCATCATAGGGTAGCGTTTTGCCTCACTTATCACCGTTTGCATGTCTGTTTCCTTACCATACAAAACCGACTGGTTAAACCCTTTTTCAGACTCATCTAAAATTTGATGTTCTATAAAGTCAACGATCTTATCAATGTAATAAGGCTCTTCCCCAGCTAAGAAGTAGACAGGACGATACTTTTTTTGTTTCAGCTCACTAAGAATGGCTTCGTAGGTCATGGTGCAAAGAAAGAAATAGTAAATACTTAGCCTACAACTTTTAGGCAAAAAAAATCCCGGTATTAAACCGGGATAGATCTATTGAATTGTAAGAGATTATTTCTTTTTCGCTTTAATCACAAATTTCAATTTAACAGGTGATGAACCTGGAACTGCTTGCTGGTTTCTAACATAAGTGAAGTTATATACATTAGAAATGGAAGCAGAAAACTTGTTGAATACAGATTTCAATCCATTAATAGAACTAGGAAATTCGGCTACACCACCGTTGATGGCTAAATCTTCTAAAACAGGTCTGTCTACTCCACCGTTTCCCTCTAATCCTATGGTAAAGCTGTTAATCTTAATACCGTTTGGATCATTTTCTAACTTGTTCTTTAAATACGTTGGTGTGTATTGAGGGTTTGAATTGTTATCGGTTCCATCTGTAAAAGTTAAAATCGCCTTGCTTTCAGCAGAATGCTTCATAAGTGTATCTACACCTGTGTTCATTGCTTCATAAAGTGATGTAAACGGACCTTGCTGAATTCCATCAATGTAATTGCTAATAGTAGTATGATCTGAAGTCAATGCCATAGATTGGATTACATCAGAGAAATTGACAATACCAATCTCTGCCGTTGGGTTTTCATTTAAGATCTGACTCACAAAATCATTAGCAAAAGTCTTGATGTTGCTAAAATCTGTTCCCAAAGAAGAACTTGCATCGAGCACCATCATCACGTTCAAGTCCTGAACTTGCTCGTAATTCATCACAAACTCCACATCATTCTTCCAGTCGTCTATATCATCTCTCCATTCATAAGCCTTGATTTCAGAGATTTCATAGTTGGCATTATTATCATCAATAATGCGAACATTATCTATAATAACATTGGTGAATTGAGGAGGAACTGCAACACCCGTAAAATTCTTTGTAAAATCAATTTTCACTTCAGGTGATGAGTTCGTTGCATCAAAAGATATTTGTGGATTAGTCCCCGTAGGATTCCAGAAGTCAATGTACAACTCGTATTGTTTTGTGTTGTTTGGTGGAGTTTGAACCACTTCATCCTTACCGCAACCTGCTAATAATCCAACAGCCGCAATAAGGGGTAATACCTTCATTTTCATAACCTCTTCTTTTTTATATGGGTTGTTAATTGCTTACCCACAATTTTAAAAGGCTAAGAGGTTTTAGAATGAAATGTTGTGACTATTAATAAAGAATGATTTGTTAATAAACTATTGATGATGATAAGGCTCATTTCTCAAGATGGTAAACGCTCTGTAGATCTGCTCCGTAAAGAACAAGCGCACCATTTGGTGAGAAAAAGTCATAGCAGACAACGAGAGTTTTTCATTCGCACGGTTATACACTTCTGGCGAAAATCCATATGGGCCTCCCACAACGAATACAATTCGCTTGTACCCACCATTCATTCGTTTTTGTAGGTGTTTGGCAAAAGCTACAGAACCAAAAGACTTTCCATTTTCATCCAGTAAAACCACAAAATCACCGTTTTGTAATTTTCCTAGAATTTCATTTCCTTCTTTTGTTTTAAGTTCATTCTCGGCAAGTCCTTTGTTCCGTTTTATTTCTGGAATAACTTCTTGCTTAAACGGGATGTATCGCTTGAGTCTTTTTTCATACTCAGCAATGCCATCCATCAGGTATTTATCGTTGGTTTTGCCTACAACCAGAAAAACAATTTGCATGTTTTATTCTCTAAAAAGTTCGGTAATTTGCGAGCAAGATATTCAATTTACGAATCAACTTTATGTTACATGAATTCCCTTTTTTAGACCAATGGTTAGACATTGCGCTAAAAGAAGATCTGGGAGATGGAGACCACAGTTCTTTGTCAAGTATTCCTGCCGATGCTACCGGAAAAGTGAAATGCCTCTTTAAAGCCGATGGTGTTGTAGCAGGTATAGAATTAGCTAAAATTATTTTCGCAAAAGTAGATCCTTCCATTACTATGGATGTGCTTGAACAAGATGGAAGCTACGTAAAAAATGGCACCATTGTATTCTATGCGGAAGGACCTAGAATTAGCTTATTAAGTGCAGAGCGATTGATGCTAAATTGTATGCAAAGACTGAGTGCGGTTGCTACCACTACACATATTTATGCTCAAACCATTGCCCATACCTCTACCAAAGTATTAGATACAAGAAAAACCACACCTGGCCTACGCCATTTAGAAAAATGGGCGGTAAAGCTTGGGGGCGGTGAAAATCACCGTGTGGGGTTATACGACATGATCATGTTAAAAGATAACCATATTGACTTTGCTGGAGGAATAGAAAAAGCCATTCATAAAACAAAAGAATACCTAAAAGAAAAGGGCAAGGATTTACGCATTGAAGTAGAAACCAGAGACCTCAATGAAGTAAAAGAAGTAATGCGTGTGGGTGGCATAGACCGCATTATGCTTGACAATTTTACTCCAGCCCAAACCAAAGAGGCCGTTGCGTTAATTGATGGTAAATACGAAACTGAATCTAGTGGTGGAATTACACTAGACACATTGGCGAGTTACGCTGAATGTGGAGTTGATTATATTTCGGTGGGCGCTTTAACCCATAGCTCTGGAAGTTTAGACATTAGTTTAAAAGCAGTTTAAGTGAATCAATTGGTCTTACGTTTAAAGGTATTGTGGAGGTTTGTTGTTAAACAATCCAAAAACATTCGTTTACCTTTTTTCGATGGACTTTCTCTTTATGACGTAAGCAGATTCTTTGCTTTGGGTATTTACGAAGGCTCGGTTACAACAAGAGCTTCATCTATTGCCTTCAGCTTTTTTCTAGCATTATTCCCTGGGATCATTTTTCTTTTCACCTTGATTCCTTATATCTCTATTCCTGGTTTTCAGGAAGAGATTTTTGAGTTGCTGAGTGAAGTCATGCCTCCAGATACTTACGAAGTAGCTCGATCCACAATAGACGATGTTTTGAATCATAAACGAGGTGACTTACTTTCTTTTTCATTTGTACTAGCATTGATTTTGGCTACCAATGGAACACAGTCCATTATGACCAATTTTACCAACTCATTTCACAACATTGGTTATCGTAATTTTTGGATGCAGTATTTAATGTCGTTGGGGTTGACCATTTTACTTGCGATATTATTGCTTATCGGTATCATAACCCTCATTTTATCTGAAGACTTTACGGATTGGCTTGTAGCCCAAGGGTACCTGCAAAGGTTCGCAGCAGAGATGATTACCTGGAGTCGTGGTCTTACGCTCATTGCAATCATACTCACAAGTATTTCTTTGTTGTTCTATATCGGACCTACCAAACAAAAAGTGTGGCGATTCATTTCTCCTGGATCTATTTTGGCTACTACACTCATAGTGATATCGTCTTTGGGCTTTAGTTATTACATCGAGAATTTTTCACAGTACAATAAACTCTACGGTTCAATTGGTACTTTAATGGTAATCATGATTTGGATTTACATTAATGCTATTGGGCTGATTCTAGGATTTGAATTGAACGCAAGTTCAGCAAGCGCAAAACAATCCAATCAAAAAGAACTAGATTTTATAGATTAGTGGCATGAACTCTAAGCTATCCCTTATCCTCCTGCTGATTTTATTTTCGTTGAACGGCATCGCTCAAAAAGCAGACGACATCTTAGGTGTTTGGTATAATGAGGAAAAAGACGGAAAAATTGAAGTATTCAAAAAGAATGGAAAGTATCACGGTAAGATCATTTGGATAAAAGACAACACAAATGACGATGGCAGCAGCCCAAGGATAGACGTGAATAATCCCGACCCGATGTTGGCAAAACGGACCATTGTAGGTACGCTTATTCTACATGACCTTATCTGGGATGATTATGAGTGGGACGAAGGTGAAATTTATGATCCTAAATCTGGAAAAACCTATAGCTGCTATGCAAAGCTAGAGTCGAAGAACGAACTATTTGTAAAAGGCTTTGTAGGTTTTGCTGTAATCGGGAGAAGTACCATCTGGACCAGAGCTAATTAAATTCGAGCTGGTTCATAAGTCGTAAGTTCAAGATAACGATCCTTCAACCATTCCAAACTTATCAAATCTTCTTTTTTGGGAGATCGAGTAATCCGAGCAAATCGGCTTACCAACCCTTTAGCATATTTATCTTCATCGTGAGTTGCCAATACCCTTTTAGGATTAAGCACTTCAACTAAGTGATTTACACCTTCTAACCCTGGAGAAACAGTACCTCCAAGTACCACTGGCAATTGGTAAAAATTGAATGGTGTAAACAAAACGGACACAGGAGGTAATTTAGAAATCCTCTCAATCTTGCGTTGGTCCAACCCATGACCATGCGTAGAAATGAAAACGGATTCCTCACCGTTCTCAAAGATCATAGAATCATAGATCGGATCAATTTTCCGAGAAGTAGGAATATGATGAAAGTTCAATGCAGAATCAAATACATTGATAATAGAGGATACAAAAGATAAAACTTCAGATTGTGGCAGCAGTTTTTTCACCTTTTTCTCAATTGATTTGGGCACCAATAGCTTTTTTGGATTTAGCTTTCTCAATGTCACTTCATGAAAGTGATCTGGATATTTTTGAGTGATGACAACAAAATCAAAATCAGGAATCTTATCGTAGGCAATAGGCGCTGTTCTATGCCATTGTGTATTGAACCATTTGAAAAAATCAATCTCCTCCCCTTCCAACCATGGGTCTATTAAGAATGAAGAATTGTTCACTTTAACCCACCAGGAGTTGTCCATATTCAACCTTTGCACTTCTATTGCCATGGGCAAAAGATAAAACAAAGTTGTTTCTAGTTTTCAAGTATTATTGAATTATGAATAGAATAGTACTCTTAAGAATTACATTGATATTGAGCGTGAGCATTTTAGTGTTGTTTGCAAGTGGTTCCGCTCTTTTAGTAACTCCCATATTCGGAAACGAAACGTTACCCTTAGGAAACCTTCTTGTTTGGCTCGGCTTTATCTCAATCTCTACGCTATTTTACTGTCTAGATAAAGAAATATACTCTGGGCAAACTAAAGTGCATGGGCGATATAAAATGGTGTTTCAGGTTTTGATTGGTTTATCCCTAATCTGGGGATTCATTGCTTATGGACTATCTGGAAACACCCAATTCAATTTTATTAACGAACCTAAAATTGGTCCGTTTCTTGCATCGAACATCTACTGGATTTTGATATACATCATGGTTCTATCACCCATCTTAACATTTATTATTTACAAGCTACATGCTCAACTTATTTCCAAGAACTAAATCAGTTTTACTTTTCGTTTTGATATGCCTTGTCAAATCGACTTTTGCTGAATACCAAGGGTATTTGTATACACTAGAATTGACTAAAACCAACGGTCAGGTTCTTGACTGTTATTACCAATCTAATATACTTCTAGATGAAAGCCTTTTTGGCGACAGTCAAGTATTATTAAATCGATTTGGCTATACTGATGGAGATAACAAAACCTATCTAGAACTTCACAAAACTCGAATTCCTTATAGGTACATTAGTGTACACTCAAAAACAGAACAACTCGAATACGCATTGAATGATTATGCTGCTTTTTATATAGACAGTGTTTCATCCATCCAAGTCAAAGAAGTTCATGAATTCTCTTACACCACAAGCATTAGTTGCAGATTAAACACAGAAGACACTCTTTGGATGAATACCAAAGCAACAGATAGTTTTCTGGTTGGAGGTCTATTGTGCGAATACCAAGTGATTAGCCATTCTGATGAATTAGATCTAGAAAGCTTGGAGGCTGTTTGTGTTTCGTATGTAAACAAAGTTGAAGAAAAGATAAACGAACTCAATGAAGTATTGAATTGGGCAGATGGCGAAGAGTATAGAAAAGCCGAAAAAGACATTAATACATTAGAAGAAAATCTCGATACTGAATTATTCGAAATTATCGGTGAATATTGCGGTAAAAAGGTGGTTATTCTAAGTTATTGTACAGATTAGAATATGAGAATAAAAAGAACCAACTCTCAAGACAAGGATTTTCAAAAATTAGTCAAGTTATTGGATAAGGATCTGGCTGTGCGTGATGGAGATGAACATGAATTCTATGCTCAATTCAACAAAATCGATCTTTTAAACAACTGTGTGGTTCTTTATTCAAATAACGAACCCGTGGGCTGTGGAGCCTTTAAACCATTCGATAGTGACACCATTGAAATCAAACGCATGTATACTCCTCCTATGCATAGAGGTAATGGTTTTGCGGTTAAGGTTCTAGAAGAACTCGAGGCATGGGCTAAGGAATTGAGTTACGCATATGCCGTACTCGAAACCGGAATAAAGCAACCCGAAGCCATCGCCCTTTATACAAAATGCCAATACGTCAAAACTGAAAATTATGGTCAGTATATTGGAGTTGAAAACAGTGTTTGTTTTCGCAAAGAACTTGACTAAAATTTCAATGTTCATTGCAAATTTATATTTTACACAGAATGGACACGAACTCAATCTTACATAAGGCTAGCCATCTAAAGTGGGTCATGTTCATTGGAGCCATGTATTATATGGTTCAAGCTTTTATTCATATTCCTGATAGTGTACTTTCTTTAACCAGCAATGCTGTTTTCCTATTGGGTATTTATTTGGGTTTAGATAGCTTAAGCGATGTAAGCAAACTCAGCCAAAAACAACTCATGAAACTCAACTCTGAAAAAGCAATGCTCACTCAGTCTAGAATTATTCTAATGAGTATATACATTTTACTCATTGTCTCTACATTTTTCATATTCCTTCAGTTACTTTTTCCGAAGATTAATCCAGAGGTTGGTGCAGAAATTCAAAATTTAGGATTGAATTGTTTGGCACTCATGTTGGGTTTTTTGTGCTTGTTTAAATCCGTAAAAGACAAATACAATTATGCTAAACAAATGGCCGAGGCCAAGGATAATTAATTTCATCGCATTCCTATTTGTATTTCTATGTCTTAGCGGGTGTAAAAAACCTATAGAGTCAGATTGCAATGCAGATTTAGACCATAATCAACTTCATACCAAAGCATCTTTTCCAATTGGTGTTGCTATTAAGCACTTTCATTTATTCAATACACCAGAATATCAAAACATCGTTATAAAACAATTCAATCAAGTTACCCCGAGCAATGAATTAAAACCTGTAAACACACAACCTTACGAAGGTGTTTTTACGTTTACGAGTGCAGACCAAATGGTAGCTTTTGCCGAAAACAATAATCAACAAATTCACGGTCATACTTTGCTCTGGCATAATCAGATTCCCTTTTGGATGGAGCATTACCAAGGCTCAAGAGAAGATTGGATTGCCATGATGAAAACACACATTCAAACCGTAGTGGGTCATTACAAAGGCAAGATTAAAGCATGGGATGTAATAAATGAGGGATTTTTAAGTAATGGAACGTTACGAAACTCGATCTGGAAACAAAATATAGGACCTGAATACCTGGAAC
>JAOARK010000291.1 GCA_025210575.1 Schleiferiaceae bacterium | reverse complement strand
CACTAATTTTCTTTCCTAAAACCGCCATTTTACCTCCTCGGTTCAAGTGGCCGGCAATTTTCACGAATATCTCTCTCGTTGTATTTGCATCTTCAGTTAACACTCCATCAACTAATACTAATTCAAAGTCTTTTCTTTCTTGATAGATTAAACTGAATAAGCCGTTATCCACCCCAACAAAATAATGGTTGTCAAAAAACATAACCATGACTTTTTTGTTGGCAGTTACTTCTTCATCCACGCAAAGTAAATGGATAGATCTTTCAGGAAACTGCTGATAGCAAGAGTTTAAAACATGTGCGGTCTCACGTAAGTTAAATGGAGGTATTTGGTGAGTAATCTCTTCTATAGCTGGATTATCAATTTCTTGATATAGGTTTCCTTTTAATGCGGCAACAAAAGGATCTTTAAGTCCATAATCAGAAATAATGGTAATAATTGCCATAAATAGAGACGTCCCTTTTTTACTTGAAATTGAAAATTTTACAATGCACTCCGGACATCGTTGCTACATTTGCCGCACACTTTAGTTTAAAGTGTATTTTGCATTAAAAAGATGGCCAAAAGTGGAGCCAAAAGTAGTTAATTCAGGTTGACTAAAAATTGATAAATATTGTCTGAAATAGAAAAAACAATAGAGCTTGTTGATGCCGATCCACAATTGGTATATGGAACCAACAATACTTATTTAAAAACGTTAAAGTCTTACTACCCAAAGCTAAAGATTACTGCGCGCGGTAATAAAATAAAAGTCAACGGGAATACAGATCAAATTAGGGATTTTGAAGAGAAGATCAATCTCATTCTAAGATTTGTGATGAACCATAATCATATTACTGAAAATCAGTTGGAGCGAATTATTCTGGACAATTCTGAAGAGTTCTCTAAATCAATAGATCAGAATAATGACACTTTAGTGCATGGTGTTAATGGTGGGTTAATCAAGGCGCGTACCTTCAATCAAAAAAGGATGGTAGAAGCTATAGATAAGAATGATATGCTTTTTGCCATTGGTCCTGCAGGTACTGGTAAAACTTATACAGGAGTAGCTTTGGCCGTTCGCGCGTTGAAGAATAAAGAGGTGAAACGAATTATTCTTACTCGTCCTGCAGTTGAAGCCGGAGAAAATTTAGGGTTTTTACCTGGTGATCTAAAAGATAAATTAGACCCATATCTTAGGCCATTGTATGACGCATTGCGTGATATGATTACGCATGACAAATTGAACTACTTTATAGAAACTGGGGTCATAGAAATTGCACCATTGGCTTTTATGCGAGGTAGAACTTTAGATAAGTCATTCGTGATTTTGGATGAGGCGCAGAACACTACCCATTCGCAAATGAAGATGTTCTTGACGAGAATGGGACGTTCGGCTAAATTCATAATCACTGGAGATATAACCCAAATTGACTTACCTCACAAGCAGCAAAGTGGGCTAAAGGAGAGTCTAAGAATCTTGAAGAATGTTAAAGGTATTAGTCGAGTGAACTTAGACGAAAAAGATATTATTAGACATAAATTGGTAGGAAAGATTGTTGAGGCCTACGATAAAAACAAAAATACAGATGAGCAAGGCGCTAGTTGAAGCTGACTTTAACTTTAAAGGTCAAACTAATGTTTATCACGGTAAAGTAAGAGATGTTTATACCATAGGAGAGGATTTATTGGTGATGGTGGCATCTGATAGAATTTCGGCTTTTGATTACATCTTACCGAAAGGTATTCCCTTTAAAGGGCAGGTCCTAAATCAGGTAGCTGAGCGCTTCTTGGACGAAACAAGCGATATCGTTCCGAATTGGAAAATTGCTACTCCAGACCCTGTTGTTACGGTTGGAAAAAGAGTTGAACCCTTTAAAGTGGAAATGGTAATTAGAGGGTATTGCACGGGTCATGCCTGGAGAGAATACCGAAGTGGTAAACGTGTGCTTTGCGGAGTTGAGATGCCCGAAGGCATGAAAGAGCATGATGCTTTTCCTGAACCTATAATTACACCTGCCACTAAAGCAGAGCAGGGAGATCATGACGAAGATATTTCCAGAGAAGAAATATTAAAGCAAGGAATTGTGAGTCTAGAGGATTACAATTTACTTGAAAAGTATACCTATGAGTTATTTGCTCGCGGTTCTAAAATTGCAGATGAGCAAGGGTTAATTCTTGTAGATACCAAATATGAATTTGGAAAAACTTAGGAGGGTGAGATTGTTTTAATCGATGAAATTCATACTCCAGATTCTTCCAGATATTTTTACAAAGAGGGTTATTCAGAGCGCCAAAATAAAGGTGAACAACAAAAGCAACTCTCTAAAGAGTTTGTTCGTGAGTGGCTCATTGAACATGGTTTTCAAGGCTTAGAAGGTCAACAGATGCCTGAGATTCCAGATTCATTTGTGAAAGAGGTGAGCCAGCGATATATAGAGCTTTATGAGAAAGTTACTGGCTCCGAGTTTAAAGGGGATTCTTCAGAAGATCCTATGAGTAGAGTTCAGGAAAATGTTAATCGTTTCTTAGAAGGTTACGAAGGTTGAAGTCTAATTTCTGGATAGTATTATTTAGCCTAATCAGTGTTGGTTTAAGTGCACAGCTTAGCGTTGGGGTAAAAGGGTCAGTTATCCGTTCCGATTTTCGGGTTACTGAAGTTTCTAATCCAAATGTCAGCTCATTTAGTTTTGATGATGGTTTTGGATATCGCGTTGGGTTCGTAGCGCGCGTAGATATCATCAAAGTTTTCATTCAGCCAGAGTTGCTTTTTACGGAAATTAATGCTCAGGCAAATGCAAGTAATCGAGAAGGGAAAACTGCCCAGTACAAGTTTCAGCTTCACCGTTTTGATGTGCCAATTCCTATTGGGGTTAAATTAGGAGACTTTGAAGTCTTTATTGCTCCTATCGCAAGTTTTAACCTCAATAATGGCGCAAGTATCTTCAGTGAAACGTATAGGCAAGGGGGGTGGAACCTTCAAGGAGGTGCGGGTTATTCAATCGGAAAATTCAACATTCAGCTCCATTACGAAGCTGCATTATCTGAGTTTGCTAAATCAGCAATAATTGAGATTGGAGACGAAATCTATAATGTACCGATGAATGTCTACAATTCTACCTATGGACTTTCCTTGAGTTATACATTTTAGAAAGTAACTATATCGGTAAACTTCTTTTCCTGGATGAATTTAACCGTTAGTGAGAAGATGTAAGGGTCTTTTGGGAAAGGAGAGATCAGCTTTTTAACAAGGCTCTTATTTCTGATCTGTGTATTTAGTTCCATGTAGGCATACCCCTTTACCGTTTGTTTTTCAATGTAAACAACGCATTTCTCTTGTGGATGTCTACCATCCAATATCAAAGCAAAAGTGGGTTCTGGCATGAGTAGTTCATTCCAATCACCACTGTATTCAACACCAGTATTCAATAGTCTTTCAACCTCTTTTCCTACGTAGACATTTTCTGGATGCTCAAATTCAAGATCAGGATTTAGACCATTGCCAATACACCATTGGGCAGCAATAGTTCTGGCGTCATTTTTAGACTCAAAAAACACAATGGGGTTAGGGGCACCTGCTTTACCGATGGCAATTTTTTTCTTTTGCTTGACATAGGCTAATGGAAGGTAGTAGGCTTGGTTTCTAGAATTAAAATGAGGTCTTAATTTCTTGATCTCGATGTACTCTTTTATTCTAGAAAGCAGTTCGTTTCCTGTTTCTTCAATTTTAATATCAGCAACTTCATCCTGCATAGCGTTTGCCTTTTCGCTATTAGCAATAAAGTGCCTGTTCAATCTGTTTTTTAGAAAATTGCTTCGACCGATGTAGATTACTTTTCCCTTTTTGTTGAGTAAATAATAAACGCCTACCACATTCTTTGCTTTTTCCGTGATGTAAGAAAAAGTGTGTTTGTTTTCTTCTTCATGAAAACCGTAGCGCATCAAATCTTTAGAAACGTCTTTTTCAAGTAGTATTTTAAAGAGTTCAAGAGTAGCTCTGGTGTCACCCTCAGCTCTGTGTTTATGCGTATGTGTAATGCCAAGGCTTTTGCAAAGTTTTTCTAGGCCATAGGCTGGCTGGTCAGGAATTAACTTTTTTGCCCAATCTATGGTGTCTACGGTAGGCATGTTAAAATCGTAACCCAATCGCCCAAATTCCATTTGCAACATTCTGTAATCAAAGTCGGCATTATGTGCAACTAAGACACAATCTTTGGTGATCTCTATTATTCTCTTGGCAAGTTGGTAGAACTTAGGTGCACGAATCAACATTTTTGGAGTAATACCCGTTAACTTTTGTACGTAAGGTTGGATGGGTTTGTCTTCTACATTTACTAGGCTAATGAGTTGGTCAACAACGTTTTGTCCGTCAAACTTGAAAAGGGCAATCTCCATAACCGATTCCTCTTCAAATCTACCTCCGGTGGTCTCTAAGTCTACAATACAAAACATGGGGTAAAAATAAGCGTATAGTTGTTAAAACTTCTCCCGATATTTAGCTTTGCGCCAATCATTGCTTTATGAGAATACCCTTAACGTTCTGCCTGTTTTTCTTAATGCTATCTATGAGTGGTCAGCATGAGGCAGATTTGCAGTACTTCAGGGTTGTAAATTCTCTAAATGATCATCTCATAAACGCTGTTGCATCTCCAGTAAATAGGGGAGTCTCTTACTTTTCAAGTCAGTCGGGAGTGTTGTCTGTGCCTAAAGATAGCCTTAAGAAGCATAGTGCATTTGTGTTTTCTACTGCTCGACATAATCCCAAGTATTACGAATGGAATAGTATAGAATCGGATACGGTCGTTATTGTTCTAGATGCTTATGCAAGAGTCGTAAAATCCGGTGTAAAACGGATGCAGGGATTCGATAAAATGAGACCGATCTTTTTAAAAGATCGTATTCGATTACGAAATATGGAGAACAAAATCCTGCAAAAAAGAATTATGCGATTAACAGATGTCCCTCTAGAAGTGAAAGGTATTTCTGGTCGTGTGGTTCCGTCAAGAAGTGATACGGGTTTGGTGCTAACCTCATTGCGATGGAGTGATATTGACTTTATGAAGAGCAATGTTTACCAAGAAGAGATATTGAGCAGGATTGATTCAGGGCTTTTTAGGGAATTGGGAGACCTTTCTATATTGGACATGATCTGGAGTATTGAGAATAAAACTTTCAATTTCAGTCCCCTGTCCAATCTCGAGTATCCGTCTCCAATTATTCAAGATAACGCAATACGCTATAATTATTATCTGGTTGACTCCGTTCAGCTTGGGCCTGCAAAATGCTATAGAATTGCATTCGACTCTGGAAGTGAATTAGCGCCTTTGTTTCAAGGAGATATCTGGCTGAATGATGAGACTCAAGATCTCGTGGAGGCACACCTGAAACTTTATAAAGAAAATCAAATTAATTATGCTGATAGCCTTGAAGTGCATTGGTTTGTTAACCGGGCGATAATGAACAAGGATGGCGGTGCCCAACATCTTGAAGTGTGGCTGAACCTGTTGGGATATAAGCTAAAATTGGATGTGAATTCTCTTTTGTTGAGTGAAGTAAAAATGGAAGACTCAACCATTTATGTTGATAAATACAGAGTAGTTGAATACAATGAACTTGGATATGACACACTGAACTATTTCTTACCCATAATCAATGGAAATGAGCGTATTACCGCCAACCTCGAAAATAATATAAGCCTTAGGAGTAAAGATTATAAGCTAAGAGCCATACTAGACGATAAAATGGGGTTTTCGCGGGCATTCTTTTTAACAGGAGCCAATTACCATTTAGGTCATGGGTATGTAGAATTGTATCCATTTGTTTTGATGCAAGGTTTTAACACCGTAGAGGGATGGTACTTTAATTATCGATCTACCTATCACTATAGAACTCCAAAAGAAGAGTTACGGTTTACACCTTATTTGAGGTATGGTATCGCAAATAATAGGCTAGCCGCGAGGGCAGAATTATTTTATGAGTTCAACCCTCATGATCCCATAAAGCTCATTCTTGAGGGAGGTGCTAAGATGCAGCAATTCAATGAGCTTGAACCGATAAACCCGCTGATCAATACGCTGTATAGTCTAACCTTTGCAAGAAACTACCTTAAAATCTATCAAAAAGAATACATCAAATTCACTTTTGATAAGGAACTGTTTAGAGGGCTGGAGGCGCTATTCTCTCTTGAGGTGGCTAAGAGAACGGCTTTATTCAACAATTCATCTTTTAATCTGTTTAGTGATGGGTCTAATTATGAACCAAACAATATTGATAGAGAGCCGTATATCTCAGAAGAGGATGGATTTACAACACATAGAGCAAACACCATTCAATTACAGCTGTTTTATCAATTTGGTAGGCGGTATGATTTTGTAAATAACAAATTAGTGAAGTTAGAATCACCTTTACCAAGGCTGACTTTTATGTATAGAACCGGTGTTGGTTTTGATGAAGGCATGCCAAATTATGATATGATCCGTGTTGGTGTGGGTAACAAAACGCGGATTAAAAATGTCGGTCTTTTTGAATTTGACTTTGTTATTGGAGGCTTTTATAATGAGGAACACATAGAATTTGCAGATTTTCAACACTTTAATGGTGTGCAAACCGCCTTTATAAACAATAGCTACGATGGGTGGACAGATGTTCGCCAATTCAGTACGTTACCTTATTACGATTACAGTACGCATAATACATATGCTGAGATCCATTTAAAACATAGATTTTTAGGTTGGTTGATGTCTAAACCTAAAAACGTAAGAAAGTACACACTTCAGTCTTATACGGGATATAACTTTTTATATACCGAAAAAGGAGAGGAAGAAATTGGCGGGGCGTACAACGAGGTGTATTTCGGTATTGAAAATATATTCAGGGTACTCAATGTGCAAACAGCCTTGGGAATAGATAGCGAAAACAAAGTGAAGTTTTCAATCCTTCTTGGTGTCAACTTCGATTATACATTCTACCTGAACGCGCGCAACGAATAGACTAATAATTACGAGCGCCAAAAATTGAAGAACCTACTCTAATCATGGTGCTGCCTTCCTCAATGGCGATGCTAAAATCCCCGCTCATTCCCATACTCAAAGTGTTAAAGGAATCTAATCCGTAACGCTCAGAGATAGTATCGAACAAGGTTTTTAGCGTTTTAAATTCACCTCTTACTTGATCTTCATTGTCCGTATTACTCGCCATACCCATTAGTCCAACAATTTCTACATGGGTATATTCACTCCTATTGTTCAATACACTGTCCAATTCGCCAGAATCAAAACCAAACTTGGTTTCTTCTTGCGCAATATGCACTTGGAGCAAACACTTAATGATGCGTTCGTTTTTCTGGGCTTGTTTGTTCAGCTCCTTTAAAACCTTCTCGCGATCCACTCCGTGAACGAGGCTTACAAAGGGTGCCATGAATTTTATCTTGTTGGTTTGCACATGGCCAATCATATGCCATTCAATGTCTTTAGGAAGGGCTTCATATTTTGAAGCCATTTCCTGGATCTTATTTTCTCCAAAAATGCGTTGTCCTGCCTGGTAGGCTTCCAAAATATCTTCGTTGGGTTTAGTCTTACTAACTGCTACCAGCTCAATATTTTGAGGAAGTTTGTTTTTTATAGACGATAAGTTTGAAGCGATAGACATTCTTAAAATTTTTGACAAACATAATTCCATTTCAAAGAACCTCAATATGGCTTATCACCCTTGTTTTGAAAGGCTAGGTTAATATTCAAAATTTCAGATATTTGGCGCCCTTAATGCATGGTGAGCAAGAATGAGCGAATTGACCTTTAAAGAACAAATTCTTCAGGGAATACCTAACGAATTACCACCGGCTCCGGTGTACGATACTGAAATAAATCATGCGCCTAAGCGCAAGGAAATATTAAACGCAGAAGAGAAGAGACTGGCGGTAAACAATGCCCTTAGATATTTTGATGCTAAACACCATAATGTGTTAGCGCCTGAATTTGCTAAGGAGTTGGAAGAGCACGGAAGAATCTATATGTATAGGTTTAGACCTACTTACGATATGTATGCTCGACCTATTGAGGAATACCCCGCACAGAGTCAACAGGCTGCAGCTATTATGCTAATGATCCAAAATAATTTGGATTATAAAGTAGCTCAACACCCTCATGAATTAATTACTTATGGCGGAAATGGTGCTGTTTTTCAGAACTGGGCTCAGTATCTTTTAACTATGCAGTATTTGGCTCAGATTACAGATGAGCAAACATTACATATGTATTCTGGTCACCCTATGGGAGTTTTTCCTTCTCATAAAGAGGCACCAAGAGTGGTGGTAACCAATGGCATGATGATCCCAAATTATTCGCAACCTGACGATTGGGAAAAATTCAATGCTTTAGGTGTAACGCAATATGGTCAGATGACCGCAGGAAGTTACATGTATATCGGACCACAGGGTATTGTTCACGGTACAACAATTACGGTACTTAACGCAGCTAGAAAAATCACCCAAGCGGGAAATGATAAACAAACTAAGTTGTTTGTTACTGCAGGATTAGGAGGTATGAGTGGAGCTCAGCCAAAGGCTGGAAACATTGCAGGCGTTGTGAGTATTACGGCAGAGGTGAACCCAAAAGCGGCTTATAAAAGACATGAGCAGGGCTGGGTGGATACTGTAACTGAAGATGTAAACGAAGCCATTAGACTAGCATTATCCTATCAAGAAAAGAATGAACCTCATTCAATAGCTTATGTGGGTAACATTGTTGATCTGTGGGAAAGTCTTGCAGATAACAACGTTTCTGTGGACTTAGGTTCAGATCAAACTTCTTTGCACAACCCGTGGGCGGGTGGATATTACCCTTCTGGGATTTCTTTTGAAGAGAGTAATCGAATGATGGCTGAAGAGCCAGAATTGTTTAAAGAGAAAGTACAAGAGACTTTACGCAAGCATGCAAATGCTGTAAATACTTTGACCAGCAATGGGATGTATTTCTTTGATTATGGAAATGCATTCTTGCTTGAGGCCTCTCGTGCAGGAGCAGAGGTGATGGCTGATGATGGTGTTCGCTTCAAGTATCCTTCTTATGTACAAGATATCTTAGGACCAATGTGTTTCGATTATGGTTTTGGTCCTTTTAGATGGGTGTGTACGAGTGGAAAACCAGAAGATTTAGAATACACGGATCAACTAGCGGCTAAAGTATTAGAAGAGATCATGAATGAATCGCCAGCGGAGATTCAGCAGCAGATGGCAGACAATATTCGCTGGATCAATGCTGCCGGAGAAAACAAAATGGTGGTTGGGAGCCAGGCAAGAATACTTTATGCAGACGCTGAAGGTAGAGCCAAAATCGCCTTAGCATTTAATAAAGCTATTGCTGATGGAAAGATAGGTCCTGTTGTTTTAGGAAGAGATCACCATGATGTTTCTGGTACAGATTCTCCATTTAGAGAGACGAGTAACATTTATGACGGTAGCAGCTTTACAGCAGATATGGCTATTCAAAATGTTATTGGAGATAGCTTTAGAGGAGCTACATGGGTGAGTATTCACAATGGTGGTGGCGTAGGCTGGGGAGAAGTGATTAATGGAGGCTTCGGAATGTTACTGGATGGAACTACTGAAGCGGATAATAGATTGCAAATGATGTTATTCTACGATGTGAATAACGGAATTGCACGAAGAAGTTGGGCGAGAAATGATGAGGCTATGTTCGCAATAAAACGTGAAATGAACAGAACCCCGAACTTAAAAGTAACTTTACCCAATATTGTAGATAAGAACTTATTAGAAAACCTTTTTTAAACGTAGTATGAAGAACGCATCTGGCATTGTAAGTATAATTTTATTGATAAGTGTAGGAATCTTATTCTTTCTGGTTTTAGATAAAGATAAAAGCAAAGGAGAAGAACCTAAAGTAGTTACACTTCCACCATCGAATAGTGAAGGATTGAGCATAGCCTATGTAGACATGGATTCGCTTCAGGTTTACTACAATTACTACAAGGAGTTGATGGAAGAATTTCAGGCTGAAGCAAAAAGAGCTGAAGAGGCACTATTAAAAAAGCAAAGTGTTTTTCAGGAAAATGTTAAGCTCTTTGAAGAAAAAGCTTCGACTATGAGTCAGCAAGAGTTTGAATACTACAGAAACGACTTGGAGCAGACGCGCAACAAAATGATCATGGATCAGCAGGAAGTTGAGCGTGGATTAATGGCAAAAGAGCAAGAGTTAATGCTTTTGATGAAAGAAGAGGTTGACTCTGTTTTAGGGATGATTAAGAATGAGAATCATTTAGATTTTGTGTTCACTTATCCACTTGGCAGCGGATTGCTTTATGCAGATCAAAGTCATGATATCACTCCGTTGGTGCTTGATAAACTTAACGGTCTAAGACCTTCGAATGACGAAGAATAACAACATGTTAAAACAACTGCCAGGGTTTCTTAAGCTGGCAGTTGTTTTCTTTTTATTGACTTCATGTGTTGATGACGCAAGACTTGAAGACAACCTCGCTTTATGGGTTGGTTCTTGGACCTGTAATGAGATTGAAGGAGACTTTGCTCCACAAACCTATCAAATAGAGATTGTAGAAAAGGTAGACTATAATGAGGTGGCTATTAAAGGGCTATACAATCAAGGTCAATTATTTTCTGTAGATGCAGAAATCTCTGGTGGTAGTATTTTTATTCCAAGTCAAACTGTTCAACAAATTAATATTGAAGGAACAGGTTCTTTAGACAATAGCGAAATCACTCTTTTCTTTACCGCAAATGACGGAAGTGGTCCAGACCAAGTTGAGGCCATATTGTACCGTTAGATTTTGGGCAATTTTATTTGATTTGTAGCGTACTAATTTAGTATAGCCCAAATTTGCCCTTTATGAAATCTACCTTCGTATTTCTATCGTTTATTCTATCCTTTTTTTCATTTGCTCAAAGTCAGAATGTAGCTGTGCTTTTTGAGACGGACAAAAGCGAAATCAGTCTTGAACAGCAAAAAGTACTCAATCACTTCTTAGATTCTATTCAGGTAGCTCAAGAATATATCATCTTGGTCAAAGGTCACACAGACAGCGATGGTAGAAAAGGATACAACCAAAGTCTTTCAGAAAGAAGAGCCTTAGCTGTTGCTAATTATTTCTATGATAAAGGTGTTAGCTCGAATAATGTTGAGGTTACTTTTTATGGGGAAGATGATCCTCTAGCCGATAACCAGACTGAATTAGGAAAACAAAAAAATAGACGTGTAGATGTAGAGTTACACATCCATTCTTATAAAGAGCGAGAAAGCACAACCTCTATATTTGATCTGTACGATAAATTGACTCCTGATCCTGAAGTTTATCTTTTGTTAAAGGATAAAGACACCTTGGTCACTACAACCGGTGGAACACTCATACAAATAGATCAAGGCAGTTTTAACTGGAGAAGTGATTCCCCAATAGAACTTCGAATTACAGAATATCTGAATCTAGATGAAATGTTGAGGGCTGATTTAACCACAACTAGTAATGGTGGTATTCTCAGTACAGGTGGTATGTTCTATGTCGAAGCATTTCAAGATGAGGAGAAAATAGAATTAACTGAGGCAAAATCACTCCTCTTTATGGTGCCCAATAGAATTGATCGAGCAGGTGCATTATTGTATACAGGAGACCGGGATCACGATAGCATCATGAATTGGACTACACAGCAATCTCAGCCTATTAGCAGTTTGAATTGTCTTAGTCACTTAGGGTGTGGTTATTGCAATTGCATAAGCCTTGGTAAGTGTCGATTCTTCTGGTGTAGAGTGAATAATTTTTTTAGTAGTAAAAAGAAGGCGGCACAAAAAAGAAGAAAAGAGTTGTACGATAGAAATTTAGCTAATAATTCTTATTGCGCTAAAATAGATAGTCTATACGCATATTATGGTATTGAGAACCACGATGCTGTGCATAAAGCTCTGTATCCGGAGTTATACAAGCGTTATAATGTAAATACTCAGCAAGAATTGTTTGAAGCAATGGAAAAAGAGCGTGTTGATAATATTGAGGAAGATATTAGAACACGAAATGTTAGTCTGACCGATCTCAATTATTATGTTTTCAGGTCAACAGATTTAGACTGGATCAACATTGATTACCCAGAAGAAATTCCGGATGCCAATATGGTAGCGATGCAATTGAACTATAAACCAACGAAAGACGTAGATTTTAGTTTGGTTCTTAAAAAGCGCAGAGCTATACTACCTATTGTTGAGAAAAAGGGAAAGTATTATTTCGACCCAATACCTGATGGAGAAGAAGCCGTTTTAGTTGCACTGAAGTACAAAAATGGAACCCCAATGATGGACATTAAACCCATAACTACAGGAGACAAAATAGTTTCTGTAGACCTAGAAAAGGTGAGTCTTTTTAAGATGAAAAACGAATTGAAAAAATTACAATTCGACTAGAAGTAAAGTCTTAAACCAGCTTGACCTCCAAGCCAAAGAAGAACTTCGTTTAATTCATCATTCGGAATCATTGGTCGCAGCATATAACGTACCTGTGGTCGCAAAAAGAAAGAAAAGCTCTCAGAGATATAATAATTGATACCTATTCCAATTCCAACGGTCCAGTTGATTTGTTGAGCCTTATCCGTCTGGTCTCCAAGATTTCCGCGTTCATCGTCAAAAGTCTGTGTAGCAGTTCTGTTAATGTTGTCTACAATGTTCATTTCAATTTGTGGTACAACTTCAAGATCCCAAAGATCATTCATTGAAATGCCGTACATAAATTGCAAAGGAATGTTGATATAACTCACATTTGTGGTCATGATGTAGTCACCAGCTAAACTGTCCGTTGGAAAACCCGCTGTTTCAAGGGCTTGCTTATAATCGATGGTATAAGAACCTGCGGAGCGATTTACTCCAAGTCCGAGATTTAACCCCTTGTTTAACTTATAATATAAGTCTATACCTATGGCATAGCCGTAACCACCTTTTGCACTAGAATTGAGAATTACGTTTACCGGGTCATCTGGAAAAGACTCACTACTGATAATATTTCTGTTTAAGAAATAGGGAGAATAATGAGCACTCGCAAATACTTTAGATCGATTTACTACATCATCAGTGTAGTATTCTATTTCCTCATCTTTTTGGGCATTCGCAATACATGCGAATCCAATCATTAATAATAATGCAAGTTGTTTTTTCATCATCTAGTCTTAGGTCTGCAAATTAGTTTAAAAAGGTGGTTGCTTTTGCTAAAGCATTGTCAATACCGTCAGCATTTTTACCTCCAGCAGTAGCAAATTCGGCTTGGCCACCTCCGCCACCACCAATTTCGGCAGCTAATTCTTTTACAATCTTACCCGCGTGAAGATCTTTTTCAAGTAATTTTTTACTCAATGCAACTGTAATCATGATCTTGCCATTCGCTTGATTAGCCAAAACGAGCATGAGATTTTCTTGACCGTTCTTTAATTCAAATGCAAGATCCTTTATCGCTTTTGGATCTAACTCAACACGCTCAGCAATAAGTTGTACACCATTTATTTCTTTCGCCTTAGCAAGCAATTCGGTCTTCATGCTGCCTGCTTTCTCCTTCAATAATGCCTCAATTTGCTTCTGGAGCGTGGCATTTTCTTTTTGTAATGAAACAATGCTACCCACAACATTATTCCGGTTTTTCAATGTGGTCTCAACTTCTGCAAGAGTATCTAATTTCTCTGTTAAGAATTCCATTGATTTTTCAGCAGTAATAGCTTCAATCCTTCTGATACCGGCAGCTACAGCGGTTTCTTGAGTTATTACAAATAAGCCAATGTTACCAGTAGCACTAACATGTGTTCCCCCGCATAATTCTATAGAAGAGCCAAACTTTATCGCACGTACAGTGTCTCCATATTTTTCACCAAATAGCGCCATAGCACCCATTTCATTCGCTTCCTCCATAGGAATGTTTCTGTACTCCTCTAATGGAAAGTTGGCGCGAATCTTAGAGTTCACCAGGTATTCAATTTGTTTTACCTCTTCTTTAGATACTTTTTGGAAGTGAGAGAAATCAAAACGCAAATGGTCATGCTTTACTAGCGATCCCTTTTGCTCAACATGATCACCTAAAACTTCTCGAAGTGATTCGTGTAACAGGTGAGTTGCGCTATGGTTATTTTGAGTAAGTTCTCTTTTTTTGGTGTTTACCTGCGCGGTAAAAGGAAACTTAACAAACTCTGGAAGCTTTTCGGTAAAGTGTAGAATTCTTCCATTTTCCTTTTTTGTATCGAAAATGACAATCTTTTCATGTTCAGATTCCAAAATTCCGGTATCTCCAACCTGACCTCCACCTTCAGGATAGAAAGGGGTGAAGTTTAACATGAGTTGATAGAAGGTCTTCTTTTTGGCGGTCACCTTTCTGTACTGTGTGATTTTAACTTGAGCCTCGGTTTGATCATAGCCAATGAATTCATCGTGGTCGTCTTCAAGAACCACAACCCAATCATCTGTTGATAATTGAGTAGCTGCTCTACTTCTTTCTTTTTGGCGCTGCATTTCAGCGTCAAATTCAGATTCATTCACGTTGAAGCCGAATTCTCTTAAAATCAGTTGAGTCAGGTCAAAAGGGAATCCAAATGTGTCGTACAACTCAAAAGCTTTAGCGCCATCTACTTTTTTATCAGCGCTTTCTTTCATGATTTGATCAAGACGCACTAATCCTTGCTCTACGGTTCTTAAGAATGAAGACTCTTCTTCCTCAATCACTTTTTTAACTAAGTCGTGATTGTCTTTAAGCTCTTTAAAGTTGTCACCCATTTCGCTAACCAAAACATCCACCAGTTGGTAAATAAATGGTTGCTTAAGATGTAACTGGGCATATCCGTATCGAATAGCACGTCTTAAAATTCTTCTGATCACATAACCAGCTCCAGTATTTGATGGTAATTGACCATCGGCTATTGCAAATGCAACTGCACGAACGTGATCTGCAATAACACGAATTGCTACATCACTTTTTTCGTTGGCACCATATTTTACATTGGAGATCTTTGAGATTGCATTGATGATGGGCGAAAATACATCGGTATCGTAATTAGACTGCTTGTTTTGAAGCACCATGCAGAGACGCTCAAAACCCATTCCGGTGTCCACATGCTTATTAGGCAGAGCCTCTAATGAACCATTCGCCTTGCGATTGAACTCCATGAAAACCAAATTCCAGATTTCAACCACTTGTGGATGATCCATGTTTACGAGGTCAGCACCATCAACCTTAGCTCTTTCATCATCGTTTCTAAGGTCTACATGCAATTCAGAGGCCGGTCCACATGGGCCAGTTTCACCCATTTCCCAGAAGTTATCTTTTTTGTTGCCAAACAAAATGTGCTCTTTGGGTAAATATTGTTCCCAATAACCAAAGGCCTCCATGTCCTTATCTAGGCCATCTTTACTATCTCCTTCAAAAACGGTAGCATATAACCTTTTCGGATCAATTCCGAATTCTTTGACCAAAAGTTCCCATGCCCAATCTATGGCTTCTTTCTTGAAGTAATCTCCAAAGCTCCAGTTACCCAACATTTCGAACATGGTATGGTGATAGGTGTCCATCCCCACTTCTTCAAGGTCGTTGTGCTTACCAGAAACGCGTAAACATTTTTGCGTGTCTGCCACTCTAACATGCTTCGCAGGAGCATGTCCTAAAAACAGATCTTTGAACTGATTCATCCCTGCATTGGTAAACATCAAGGTAGGGTCGTTCTTAATGACGATTGGGGCAGACGGTACAATATGGTGAGATTTAGAGTTGAAGAACTCTAAAAACTTCTTACGTATTTCAGAAGATGTAAGCATAACTGATAATCAGTGTTTTAACCTTTTTTAACGATTCTAATGTTGAAAAAAATATACATTTGCGCCCTGAATGACAGACCAGCTCTGTAAATTTTGCGTGCAAAAATAGATATAAAACTCATTGTCGATGTCTAAGGTTAAGTACTATTACGATACTAAAACTTTATCCTACAGGAAAATTGAGAAAACCTTTAATCAAAAGGTTAAGGATTCTGTGGTGGTAATCGCTGCATCGGCCATTTTAGCGGCTATGTTTTTTGCATTGTATGTGGCGATAATTGATTCTCCTAAAGAAAAACAGCTTAAGAGAGAGAATATGGCTCTAGAGCTTCAGTACAAGTTGTTAAACGAGCGCATGGATAAAATGGCTATTGTTCTAAATGATATGCAAAATCGTGATGACAATATCTACCGTGTGATCTTTGAATCGGATCCTATTCCAAGTTCGGTGAGAAAAGCCGGTTTTGGAGGGGTGAATCGATACAAGGAATTAGAAGGTTACGCTAGTTCAGATCTTTTAGTTGAAACACAAAAGAAACTAGATATCCTATCTAAAATGGCAGCAGTTCAAAGCAAGAGTTTTGACGATGTAAAGACGCTGGCGCTTGATAAAGAAAAGATGTTGGCTTCAATTCCAGGAATACAGCCCATTGCCAACAAGGATTTGAAACGTATGGCTTCGGGTTATGGTAGAAGAATTCATCCGATTTACAAAGTGCGTAAAATGCACTGGGGAATGGATTTTTCCGCAAAAACGGGTACACCGATCTTTGCTACTGGTGATGGAAAGATAAGTAACGACCGCAAAATTGGTGGTTCAGGTTATGGTAAATATGTGGTTATTGACCATGGATATGGATATCAAACATTGTATGCTCATATGAGCAAAGTTTCTGTTAAAAAAGGGCAGAAAGTAAAGCGTGGTGATATCATTGGTTATGTAGGAAACACAGGGAGATCCGTTGCTCCGCATCTACATTATGAAGTGGTAAAAGATGGAAAGAAGATCAACCCGATCAATTTCTATTATTCTGATTTAACACCAGAAGAATTTGAACAAATGATAGAAATCTCCAATTCTATCAATCAGTCGTTTGATTAAAACTTAACAAAATATTAGTAGCGCCATTTTTATGGCGCTTTTTTTATGCTGTATATTTGAGAAATGTCACGTTATCTGATTCTCTAATCTCTATTTTCGTTTTATGCTTTTACCCAACTCAGAAGAATTGACCAAACGCTATTATAGCATAGGTGAAGTAGCCAAAATGTTTGAAGTGAATGCATCGCTTATTCGTTTCTGGGAAAAGGAGTTCTCACAACTCCATCCGAAGAAAAACCAAAGAGGGAAGAGGATGTATACGCCAAAAGACATTGAGATGTTTAAGGTGATCTATCACTTGCTAAAAGAGCAGGGGTACACTTTAGAAGGCGCTAAGAGAAGGTTAAGAGAGAATAAAGAAGAAACATTGAATGTGGCGGCTATTGCCGGAAGGCTGAGTCATATAAAAGAAGAACTCATAAAAATTAAAGACAATCTATAAATGAAAAAAGTAATTCTTGCTGTTGCCCTTGCTATTGTTGGGGGTGTGATTTTAATGGTGATCATCGGAATTAGTAGTTATAATTCTTTGGTGAGCATGGATGAAGGGGTTACCTCTTCTTGGGCAAATGTAGAAACAGCATATCAGAGAAGAGCTGACCTTATCCCGAATTTGGTGAATACGGTTAAAGGGTATGCCGAATTTGAACAAGAAACGCTAACGCAAGTAATTGAAGCAAGGAGCAAGGCAACATCCGTAAATATTGATGCAAACAATCTAACACCAGAGTCCATCAATAAATTTCAATCTGCCCAAGATGGGTTGAGTGGAGCATTGTCAAGACTGCTTGTGTCTATAGAGCGCTACCCAGATCTGAAGGCGAATCAAAATTTTATGGCGCTTCAGCAAGAATTGACAAATACCGAGAATAAGATCAGTTTTGAACGTAATAAGTTCAATGAAAAAGTGAAGGTCTACAATTCATCGGTGCGAAAATTCCCAACAGCCATCATTGCAAATATGACAGGGTTTGAACAACGTGGCTATTTTAAATCTCAAGAAGGCTCAGATGTGGCTCCTGAGGTAAACTTTTAATAAATGAGTGAGATAAGGGCATTTTTCACTGAATCACAGGAACAGCAGATTATTGAGGCTATTCAGCGAGCAGAATTGCATACTTCTGGTGAGATTCGCGTGCATATAGAGGCTCATCACGATAAAGATGCCTATCCTAGGGCGATTGATGTTTTCGCTGCATTAGAAATGCACAAGACTGCAGATCAAAATGGGGTTTTGTTTTATCTCGCAACGGAGGATCATCAATTTGCGATTTTGGGTGATAAAGGGATTAATGCCAAAGTACCTGCCAATTTTTGGGAAAGCATTAAGGATGGGATGCAGACTGAATTTAGAAAAGGGAATTTTACTGACGGGTTAGTTCAAGGCATCTTGAAAAGTGGTAAAGCGCTGAGCGAGTATTTTCCCTATCAGGATGATGATGTTAACGAATTACCCAATGAAATCTCAACTGGACTGAATTAATGAGGGTAACAATTCTTTTTCTTTTTTTCGTTTTCAAGTTTTCAGGATTTACGCAGGATGTACCTCCTAAACCCAAAGGAAATCCAAAACCTGTAAACCAGTTTTACGAATTATTCGACAGCAGGGAAGAAGCATATCTCAATGAGATCTTGCTTAGTTATTACGACACCACTGGGGTGCAGATTGTTGTGGTTACCATTGCTACTACAGATGGTCAGCCTATAGATGAATATGCTGCATGGATCGGTGAGAAATGGGGTGTGGGAAAACAAGAAGAAGATAATGGCATCGTTATGCTTATAGCTGTTGATGATAGAAAAGTATCAATTCAGACTGGTTATGGAATAGAACAATATCTAAATTCCTATATGGCCAAGACCATCATAGAAAATGACATGCTTCCTTACTTTAGAAAAGGTGATTATTATGGGGGTGTTACTTCTGGGTTGAGTGGAATTTTTGCTGCCCTTGGAGGAAATTATGAAGACGAAAACGCTCGAGTAGGAGAGAACAAAAAGCCTATTGGAATGGTGGTTTTTATATTGCTATTCTTTTTGATTGTCGTATTCGGTCGTGGCCGTGGAGGCCGTGGTGGCGGTCCAGGCGCTTTTACCACGGGATTTTTCCTGGGTAGTATGGGCCGCGGTGGATTTGGAGGCGGTGGTGGAAGCTCCTTTGGAGGAGGAGGCTTCGGTGGATTTGGCGGTGGCTCCTTTGGTGGCGGTGGCGCTTCTGGCGGTTGGTAGTTACAGCTCCAACAAAAATTCCACAGTATCTACATTATCCGCGTAATCTGCTAATCCTGGTTTTTGAGAATCTCCAAAAGAAACACTGTTTTCAATCAGTCCATTTCCAGAAACAATACATTGAAGTTGATCTTCTAGTGCATTAAGTGTTTCATTCACTTCTTCAATATTTTTATAATAGGCGTAATGAATGATAGCAACAGGAGATCCAATATTTTCATGCTCTCTTAATACTGCAAAACCGTTCTCTAAAAATGGCTCTTTATTGAGCATATAGATAGCCCTGTAATAATCATAGTTATTGCTGTATTTGTTGTGATATGCCAATTCACCATAGTGCATAATGTTGCCGAAAATTCGATTTAAATCGAAACCTTCAGGGATATAAAGCTTGGTGACATTTCTGCATCCTAAACCAAAGTACTGAAATAGATCATCAGCAAGAAGTTTGATTTCATCATCAGACTCATCTCCCGTTAGAACTGCCACTGAATTTCGGTTCTTTCGAATAATGTTGGGATATTTCCCAAAATAAGCTTCGAAGTAACGAGCTGTATTGTTGCTTCCAGTTGCAATAACGGCATCCGGCTCCTCTAGCTTTTCTACGCGTATGATTCGTTCTTCAAAACGAGGTTCAATTTCAATTAGCTTATCCAAAACAAAACTCATCAGCACATCATCATCACTCGACATTTTGACCAACGCAATGTTTCCCGTTATCAGAACTACCAGAAGATCATGGAAACCAACTAATGGAATATTTCCAGCCATTATGATTCCGATTCTCTTGGGTTGAGAATCTTCAATTTGATAAGGTGAAAGCCATTCGTTTAGCTTTGAAACAGTCAACTGTTCTGCCCAAGCATTAAAGGCCATTTTGCTATTCTCAGGAGTAAACCATGCATTCTTAACTTTAGCCTTAATCAACACGGTCTCAAATGCTTCTGAATTTGTATTGTCTTGATTTTGAGAGGTGTAATCTCGAAAACAATTTCCTAATTCAGCGAATGCTGTAATTCTTGCTTTTAAGTCCATATTAAAAATGCGCAGTTGTTATTTTTGCGATGCAAATGTAAACTAGAAATCTCATGGCCATTAAAATAACAGACGAGTGTATTAACTGCGGAGCTTGTGAACCAGAATGCCCAAATAATGCTATTTATGAAGGGGCAATGGAATGGAGATTCTCTGAGGGCACTGAGCTAAAAGGAAACATTGTTACACCTGGAGGAAAGGAGTACAATGCTGATGATGCCCAGGAACCCGTAGATTACGATGTGTATTATATAGTTACTGATAAGTGTACAGAATGCCATGGTTTCCACGAAGAGCCTCAATGTGCCGAAGTATGTCCTGTAGATTGCTGTGTGCCAGACGAAGACAATGTTGAGACGGACGAGCAACTAGCGGCTAAGAAAACATTCATGCACTTAGATTAAACTTTCAACAAGATATTTCAGATAACCACGTTTTGATGGATATGAAATACCTTTTTTCAACCATTTTATTTCTTTTTATTTCTATTGGCTTTGCTCAGGATGGTGAATTGCCAATGGGAAAAACGATGGCGGATTACGAGCAAGAGCTCACCGCTTTGGGTAATGAAATTGTTACGGGTGTAACTGAAGAAGAACGATTGACACTGAATAAAGAGTTTAATGATCTTCTTTATGATTGCCTTTTGCAGGATGAGTCATTTGACTACCCTTTTGAAAAAGTAAGGAACCTCTCAAAACTAACAGCTGAAAGCAAACAGTTTAGATTATTTACATGGCTTGTTCCGTTAAAGGATGGTACATTCCAATACAATGGAATGGCATTGGTGAAGCAAAAGCATGGTCTTGAGATTATTGATTTAAAGGACCAAAGTGCCGAAATGGAAAAACCGGAATACGCTTGGCTTAAACCATCTAAATGGTTTGGGGCCATCTATTACCAGACATTTGAGGTAAAGTATAAAAAGAACAGGTATCAAGTTTATTTAGGGTATCGACCAGGAGATCGAAAGGTTCAAGAAAAAATTATTGAGGTCGTTCAATTGAAAAATGGAAAACTAGAATTTGGAGCCAAGATTTTTGAAACTCCGCTGCTTGCAGATTTTAAGTACGAGCAACGTCCTTACCGTTTAAGATTAAGATATTCTAAGAAAGTAGTGGCAAGCTTAAAATATGTTCCTGCTGAAAAGATGATCATTATGGATCACCTATCTCCACCTGATGCCAGTATGAAAGGGCAGTGGGAGCAGTATGGTCCTGATTTTAGCTATGACGGATTGGAATGGGAAGATGGGAAATTCCAATTGAGAAAGCAGATAGAATTCAATTCTGGATTGCAACAGGTAATTCCAGAACAACGTCCTCAACAAGGTCTGGCTCCCAAAAAAGAAGAAGAGGATAATTAACGCAGTTGTCCGTTCAAACTGGCAATAAAGGCCTGGTATTTGTCATTGTAATTCATACCTCCGTGCGGCTGATTCTCAATTTCCCGGTAATCGATCTCTGGAAATTTCGCATTGAGCTTTCTTGAATGTTCCACTGGTATAACTTGATCGATATCCCCATGAAATACATGTACAGGTGCTTCAACGTTTTCAAGGTAGGTATGCGTTTGCAACTTATACTTAATCAAAGTACCACTTGGTAGCAAGGGCATTTTTCCAGCAGCCAATTCTTCTAAGGCATAATAGGGTGTTTTCAATATAAGCCTCTCTGGATTATTCTTAGAAGCAATAGCCGCGGCCGGACCAGATCCTATTGAATATCCTATTATGGTAATGTCTTGCTCTTCGTAGAGTGATTTACCATAATCGTATACCAATTGGGCATCCTCTAAAAAGTGCTCTTCGTTTTCAATTGTGCCACTGCTTTTACCAAACCCTCTATAATCATACATCAATACATTGAAACCTGCGTCAAGATAAAGAGGGGCAATTTCACCCCAGTGTTCTAGATTGCCGGCATTACCGTGATAATAAACCACAAGCTTGTTGTTCTCTTCTCTTTCAAAAAGAAGCCCGTGTATTTTCTCTTCGTCTTTGGTGTGGAGGTAAACTTCTTTGTGGCTTTCTTTAAAGGTAAAAGCAAAGTTGGTGTCTAAAGTTTCGGGGTGGAAAATGAGTTTTTCTTGGTGATAGTAGGCCAGGGTACAAATTGTACCGTACAAAATCAGCGGTATGGATATCCATAAGATCATTTTCCTTTCTAGACGCAAAACAGCTTATTTCTTAAAGGTACCTCTTTTTTTATCAAATCCATAAGGGCAATGTTTGCACCCACTTTGGCAGCAATACCCTCTTTTTAAATGATACTTCTCTGTAAATACTATATACCCTTCTGGTGATTTATAGTAATCTTCAGGATCTAAATCTTGTATACCCATGGTGCAAATAAAAGCATGAAATACGAATTGTGTTTTTCATTGATTAGGACGTATTAATTTGATTGGCTTTCAGAATCAGCGTTTGTTTGTGTCGGGCTCTTCTTCCCATTCAAAAATGAATTCGCTTTCTTCAGACTGCGTTTTATTGGTGTCGTTTTTCCAAAGCTCTTTCAATTCTTTTCCCTGATTTTTCCATTTGTTTTTGGCTGTTTCGCCCATTTTTTTTGAATCAATGCTCGTGCATGGATCATCTACGGTACACCCTACATTTACCCAAATAAAAGGCTGGTCTGGTCTTTCTTCAAGCACCACAAAATCATCATATCCTCCAGAGCCTTTGCGCTCACCTCCAATTACCTTACTCAATAGCAATCGTATGCTATAGTCTATTTTAGAATCAAAGCCATGTGTGCCTTCTAGGTCTATTTTTAATGCATTGCTAGCAATGTGCATTTCCGGAATAATGATTTTACCCTTTTTAATGAAGATCTCGTTTTCGAGCGTAGAAAATTGTACGCGCTTTAAATCTTCTTCAGAAGCGAATTTTTTTAAGCTCTCAAGGGGCTTGTAATTGATCAATTCGCCATTAGAGATCTTGAGTTGACTTTCCAGTTCAATTTTCTGGCTAATAAAATCCCAATTCTCATCAAATGCTGAATTAAATTGAAATTGAGCATCGAGAGTACCTTTAATGTTCTTGTTCGTTAAATCTGTTTGTCCAAAGTTGTTAAACTCTTTGAATAGATTCTGAATATCAAGTCCGGCTATATTAGCCTGAGTTGAAAACAAACGGTCTTTTGAGTTTACTTCAAAATTTCCGTTTACTTCTCCTTTACTCGAGTTGAATTTTAAATTTCTTCCGGAGATTTTATTAGCATCTCCGTAAACCTGCCCCCTTAAATTGTATCCGTTAAAGTCGTCCCAGAAAAAGTGATCTACATGAAGTCTGGTTTCAAAATAAAATGGAAGATCGCCTTGACCTGAATTTTCCTCCCCAAACTGCCATTCAGCAATTTCCTTCGCATTTATTTTTGGAGCAGTAATATGTATGGCAAGTTTTGGGATACTTTCAATATTGGTAAAGTTTAGCACGTCTATTATCTGTCCTTTTGCTTTTAATTCATTATCACCAGCACTCAAGGATAAATTATGTAGGAGCAAATTTTTACCATTCAAAGCAGCTTCAGCCTGAATGTTCTGTAAATCGAAATTAGAATTTGTGAATTTTAAATAGCCGTTTTCAAGATTTAATCTACCACTGAAATTGGCATTTGAAAAAGCCAATGTTTGTATTTCACCGAAGCTATT
>JAOARK010000027.1 GCA_025210575.1 Schleiferiaceae bacterium | reverse complement strand
GATCATCTTTGATAAATGCAACTATTGAAGAATTCGCTTGAGCTACCAATCCCTTAAAGTCTGTGGGGTTATTACTATAATAAAGAATAAATCGAGGAGATGTTGAATTTGATTTATGAGCAAATGCAAGTGTTTCACCATCTTCTAGGTTGTAGATATAACCAGTTGATTTATCCTTTAGATAAACATTATTCATTTGTTCAGCCTTGCTAAGGTCAGCTTGTATTTTAAAATGCGATTGACTTAAAGGATTTTCGTAGAATATTTCTACACTATCTTTTTGGTTTTCCTTTCGTGAAATAATGGACGCTTTGCTTTGACCTTCTTTTCCGTAAAAGGAAAATGCATTTTCATTCTGTGAACGAAGAAAGTATGCGTCTCCATAGTAGTCAAATTCTCTGGACGCGTTTTCATTAAAATATAAAACGAGCTGATCTGATTTATTTGAAGCGTCACCAATGTTAAGTCTAATTGTAGGGTATTCTCTTTTCATAAAAAGAGCATTGTCTTTAATATCGGTAGTCCGCATCGTGGCCTCAATTAGATTTGCAGTTTGAGAACTGGCCGTAGCCTTTACCCAAAATCCCTGAAAGGTAGGAATGTTGGTAGATGCTGTGTCTAAATCAGAGCCATCTGTGTTATAATCCGTTTTTGTTATTCCGTTACCAATGATAGCTCTATACTGCTGGTTTACTGCATCCCAAACATGAACTGCCTTGTAAGCGGAAGTAAATTCTGTACTGTTATTGATAAATTCAAAAACATCGATATAGGCAGGCCATGGGTTGGGAATAAAATTCCAACCAATTGCTTCGTCAATGGTTGCAGAAGCATCTGCGGGATCCCTTTGGTAGCTGAGAGAATTTGTATAATCTCCTTCATTTAATTTACCCAGAAATGAAAAGGTATTAGAAAGGTTGTGAATTCCATTCGTACCGCTCAAGAATACAGCATAAGCTTTTAGCTGTCCGTCTGTACTATTTGCATTGGTCCAGCCGTTGGCGTAGTCACCTGTACCAGATGGGCCAGCATCCCACCATAATGTGTTGATCTGTTCTTTTGGCGTATGACCATCTACAAAGAAAGTAGCACTGCTGCTGCTTAAGCTTGAAATAGTAGCTTCTACGGGTAAAGCTAATTGGCGCCATCCATCATCTGTGTTAGATACGCGTTTCTCTATTAAAGCATCACCTGTAATACTTGCACTAGGCCCCAATGTAGCTACTCTTCCATGGAAGATTCTAGTTGGGCTTGTTCTTAGCAAAGATTCAATGTAAAGCTTGTCATTGGTAATTAAATTTCCCTGTTTTACATCAAGAATGTCAAAAACGTCTAGCGTAGCATTGTTGATTGTGTTTACAACAACGCTTGTTGGGTTGTCTATTATCAATTGATAAGTCTTAAAATCAATTGTGTCACCTGTATTGAAAACACTCTGAGATGAACTTCCGTTCAGTGTAAAAATTGACCTTGAACGCACAAAAGCATTTCCCTCGTATTGTATATCTCCAGATACATAGAAATAAGCGTCTTGGGAGGCCCTGAGTTGACCTCCACTTTCAATTGTCAATTTTCCTTCTACGTTAAGGGCTGCGTCATCATCAGATGCGGTTTGTCCTTCAACGGACATAGTGCTTCCATTCTCAATTGTTAATGATTGCGAATGCGACAAAGCGCTAAACACTGAACACAATATGAAAAAGAACTGATGTTTCATAGTGAACTTCATAATTAATAATTTCCACTAGTTACATACCATGTTGTATTGGAGTGATTATACTGGAGCGTAACATATTCCCCATCTGCATCCAACAATATTTCATCAGGGTTTATTCCGTTTTCATCTGCATCATAAATTTCAGCAGAAGTAAGTTCTCTAACTTGAATACTGGTTACTGATGAAGACCCCACCTTTATGGTTATGATCTTTCCATTTTCGTTAGAGGTTAAGGTGGGCAGTGAAACAATTCCAGAGGTTGATGTTGCAATGATGGTTTGATCACTCGTAGTACATGAGTAGGATGGAGCGACACTTATAGCTTTAATAGCTTGAGATGTTATTCCGCCAGTAACTGAGAGGTTTCCCTGGGAATCAAAAGTCATCGTTTTTACGTTGTCTGCAGCATCAGTTGTATTAAAGATAATATCTGTTGGAACTCCCCCTGCAATTATTCCATTAACCTCTGCTTTAATAGTTGCTGGAGTAACCCAACCACTGCTAGAGAGATATCCTCCATAGTTGATTATTCCCAAAACATCTCCATCGGCAATACTTCCGGGAACATCTAAAGTTCCATTAACGTAGTATAAATTCAGTTTGGGGAAGGCGCTAAAGCCAGAACCTAATGCGGCAATAATATTCACTCTTTCTGAACCATTTTCATGAATAAAATGAGCATTTCCTGTTGGAAGTGTTCCCACTTTTATTGGGCTTTCTCTTTCTCCAATAATCACCTGGTTTGTGGCTGGGTTTATTGTAAACGTAGTGTCCATAGGACCACCAACTACACCAGTACTGGATTTTCCGATTACAAATTCTCCGTTAGCACCAATTTCACTTACTATACTTTGACTGAAAAGTTGAATAGGTAATAGTAAAAGAAGTAATGATCTTAATTTCATAATGAATTTTGTTTAGTAAAAGGTGAATGACTTAGGTACAAGTTATAAATAATTAAGATTAAGTGTGTAAACAATATTCTCCTTGTTTGGCAAAAAGTATAAGAAGGGCATGCCCAGACATTAGACCTATGGTTTCATTTACTTTATTCTGGATGCTTTGCTATTAGATTATGAGGTCAAAAATCTATTTCGACTTCAATTCCGGTATAGATATCTGTTTTTCCTTCAGAGATGAAAATAATGAGATTCATATCTTCAATTAGGGTTAGTCCACCGCCAGGAGGGATAACAGGACCATTGAAATCTAAAGGTAATGTATAAGTCATAGAGGTTGAAAATTGCGAACCCACGGTTGTACTGTCAGAATGAATAGTTGTTCCCCATGTGTCTGTTATGGCCGTTCTTAAAACATCGTTGTGAACATAGTTTGGTTTTGGTCCGCCATCATCTAATTGTTTAGCAACCAAACCGCTCTGTGTTAACACAACATTGAGCTTGTTGTCGCCAATTCCGTTTCCGCTGTAATACACATCAATGTCAATTAAAAGTTCTCTGGTTGCTGAATTGTATGTGGCTTTGGCGCCAATGTTTACGGGAGTTGTCTTTTGTAATTCGTTAGAGATTGCAAAATCCCATTCGTTTCGAGGCAGTTGCGAATTCGTGCTAACTAAATGTCTATTAACTGTACCGGTAGGGTAAATATGAATACCAGCGATATTGCTAACTGAATCTCCTAAAGGTGAAGTGAAATTTGCCCATCCCGTTGCGGGAACTGCATAGAAGCCTGACTTAATTCCAATAGAAATTAGAGAGTCTCCGTATTTTGTTTTTAAACGTTCAACCTCTTCGTCACCATCTGGGCAATGCCTGCAGCGCACACCACAGTAGTGCTCTATAATGGCTTTTCTGTTTTCAACATTTTTTGATGCCATAAAAGTGCTTTCCGGAGGTGTGCTATCAAGCTTTTCTTTAGCACAACTCAAAAAGAAAGTGAGAGATACAAGAATTATGAACTTAGGCATGTGGTTTATTCTTAAGACCACAAGTTAGTAAATAGATGGGTATCAGTGAGGTAGCGATCGTAAATAAAAAACGCCCCGATTTCTCGAGGCGTTCTTAAATATCAAATCTTAAATTTTAAATCTGCAATCTATTTTACGTACATCACTTCTTTTACGGCTTTAATCACACCCGCTTTGTTCGGCAAGAAAGCCTCTAGCAATGTTGGTGCATAAGCTGCAGGAGTATCTGCAGTGTTTAATCTAATAATTGGTGCATCCAAAAAGTCAAATGCTTTTTTCTGAACCATATAGGTCAACTCAGTAGAGATGTTACCTAATGGCCAAGCTTCTTCAAGAATTACCATACGGTTGGTCTTCTTAACCGAGTTAATTACTGTGTCGTAATCTATTGGGCGAACAGTTCTCAAATCGATCACTTCTGCTTCAATACCATCTTTTGCCAATTCTTCAGCAGCAGCGTACGCTTCTTTGATAATCTTCCCAAAAGAAACAATGGTTACATCTTTACCTTCACGACCAATATTGGCAACACCCAAAGGAACAATGTATTCGCTATCTGGCACCTCACCTTTGTCTCCATACATCTGCTCACTTTCCATAATCAAAACCGGGTCGTTGTCACGGATGGCTGATTTCAACAAACCTTTCATGTCGTAAACGTTGCTAGGAACCGCCACTTTCAATCCAGGACAGTTGGCGTACCAGCTCTCGAATGCTTGAGAGTGTGTTGCTGCAAGCTGACCTGCAGAGGCTGTTGGTCCTCTAAATACGATAGGAATGTTAAACTGACCACCGGACATCTGATACATCTTGGCGGCATTGTTAATAATTTGGTCAATCGCTACCATTGAGAAGTTAAAAGTCATGAACTCAACAATTGGGCGAAGACCGTTCATTGCAGCACCTACAGAAATCCCTGCAAAACCAAGCTCTGCAATTGGCGTGTCAATTACGCGGTCTGGACCGAATTCATCTAACATACCTTTCGATGCTTTATATGCACCGTTGTATTCTGCAACTTCTTCCCCACATAAAAAAATGTTTGGGTCTCTTCTCATTTCTTCGCTCATGGCCTCTGCCACAGCTTCTCTAAACTGAATAGTACGCATATGAAATCGTAAAAAATTGGAGTGCAAATATAGTCGCTTCGCTTTTTAAAATCTAAGATTGAAAATGGAAGAAGTTCTGATGGATTTTAGATTTTAAAAATTGAATCCTAAATTCATATACTATGCACGCATAGTATGTATTATATTTGCGTAATGAGCCATGGAAATGGCTATTTTCGCGAACCTTAAATTAATATGATTTTTAGATAGATATGAATATTCTTGTATGCATCAGCCACGTGCCTGATACCACATCTAAAATTAATTTCACTGATAATAATACTGCATTCGATTCTAATGGAATTCAGTTTGTGATAAATCCTTACGATGAGTTCGGCTTGACTAAAGCCTTAATGTTGAAAGAGGCCAATGGAGGAACAGTAACTGTTTTGAATGTTGGACCAGCTTCAACTGAACCAACAATCAGAAAAGCATTAGCTATTGGTGCTGACAACGCGATTCGCGTGAATGCGGAGGCTACAGATGCTTACTTTGTTGCAAGTCAGATTGCAAAAGTTGTAAAGGAAAATAACTACGACCTAGTTATTTGTGGGCAAGAGTCAATAGACTACAATGGTGGTCAGGTGGCTGGAATGGTTGCAGCACTTTGCGAAATGCCTTTCGTAAATGTTTGTATTGGCTTAGATGTAGATGGAAGCAATGCAACTGTTTTAAGAGAAATTGACGGTGGTAAAGAAGAATTGAAAGCTTCATTACCAATGGTTGTAGGAGGTAAAAAAGGATTAGTTGAAGAGAAAGATCTTCGTATTCCTAACATGCGCGGAATTATGATGGCGCGTCAAAAACCTCTTCAAGTGGTTGAGCCTGCAGATGCCGAGCAAAGAACAGCAGCGGTAAGCTATGAGAAACCAGCGGCTAAAGCTGCGGTTAAGATGATTGACAAGGATAATGTTGAGGAGTTAGTTCAATTGCTTCATACAGAAGCTAAAGCCATTTAATTTTTAAAAGAAGAAACAATGTCTGTATTAGTATATGTAGAAAATTGGGGTGGTTCATTTAAGAAATCATCTTTTGAAGCGGTTGGATATGCAGCTGAGGTTGCAAAAGCAAAAGGTACTGAAGTTGTAGCCGTTTGTATTGGTAATGTAAATGGTGATGAGTTAGCTCAGCACGGTGCAAGTAAAACGGTTGTTGTTGCAGGTAATGAAACGTTCAATGCAGCTCAATATGCAAGCATTATTTCAGAGGTAGCCAATGGAGTTGGTGCTGATGTAATTGTAATGAGCGGTACAAATAATGGCAAGAACTTGGCACCAGGATTAAGTATCAAGTTCGAAGCAGCTTTAATAACAAATGCTGTTGCTGTGCCTTCTTCAGTAGATCCATTAACTGTAAGAAGAAGTGCTTTCTCAACAAAAGGATTTGTTGATTATAAAGCAAATAGCGGAAAAGCGATTATCAGTATTATTCCTAATGCCATTGGTTTATTAGGAGAAGCAGTGAGCGGAGTTGTTGAAACTTCAAGCGCTAGCGGAACCTCAGATATGGAAGTAAGCAATGTAGAAACGGCATCTGGAAAGATTCCTTTACCAGAAGCTGAATTGGTAATTTCTGCTGGTCGCGGATTAAAAGGCCCTGAGAATTGGACTATGGTAGAAGAGCTAGCAGAACTGCTAGGAGCGGGTACTGCATGTTCTAAGCCTGTTAGTGATATCGGTTGGAGACCACATAGCGAACACGTTGGTCAAACAGGTATTCAAATCAATCCTAATTTGTATATTGCTATTGGTATCTCTGGAGCTATTCAGCATCTGGCTGGAGTGAACGGATCGAAGACCATAGTGGTAATAAACATCGACCCTGAAGCACCTTTCTTTAAGGCAGCAGATTACGGTATAGTTGGAGATGCTTTTGAGGTAGTACCAAAACTAACCGAAGCTATTAGAGCCTTTAAGGCGAATAGCTAAAAGAGTGGGGATGCAGAAAGTTGAGTTAAAGATTCGTGCGTTGTCTTATAGCAACAAACAATCCGGTGCGTATGCGCTTATTCTATCAGAAAAAAATGGAAGTCGCGACATTCCGGTGATTATTGGTCAGCATGAGGCTCAGGCAATAGCCATAGCTTTAGAAAAAACGGTAAATCCACCAAGACCATTAACACACGATCTCTTTAAGAACTTTGCCCAATCTTTTCACATTAAATTACACGAAGTAGTTATACACGATATAAGGGATGGCGTTTTCTTCGCCTCCCTTATTTGTACTCAAAATGCTAAAGAATTATCCATTGATTCGCGCCCTAGCGATGCTGTGGCTTTGGCAATACGCTTTGATTGCCCAATCTATACCACAGAAGAAGTACTAAATAAGGCAGGACTGAACGAGCAAGACGAAGGTGCTCCTGAGCTTATTGAGGAAGAAGAATCTATGGAGGCCAACAAACCACAAAGTCATAATACTTTGGAGGACGCCACCATGGATGAATTGAATGATATGATGCGCAAAGCTGTGCAAAGTGAGAATTATGAATTGGCGGCACGAGTTAGAGATGAAATAGAAAAACGTGCTCGCTAGCCTATGCCGCAGAAACTACTCACCTTTTTAGGTCTCATCCTAATTTCTTTTTCTGTTCAGGCGCAAAGCCTAACAGATACCTATCATTTTAAAGACATAAAGAACACCAAGGGTCAAAGCCTTTTGCCTATAACTCAAGATGACTATTTGTTGATTCATGGTGATCTGACCTTCAGTTATTTTTTGACTGCCAAGAACGACCTAACCGCAAATGGAACATGGCAAGTACAAGACAACATCTTAGTATTTGATTATTCTGCCCCAAATGATACCACACGGTATTACGAAATTTTAGAGCGTTCTGATTCGATCTTATCCATTAAAGAAGGAAATGTTATTTACCGCTTTAATCGTGATGGATTTACTCCTCAAGAGGAAGTAGCAGCAGCGAGCAATGTTGTTGATCATTTTAAAGATGGTGGCTTGCAATTGAATCATGTACTGCGAGGGATTTTGGGCTTGTTTGTATTGTTACTCATTACCTATGTGCTTAGTTCTAACCGGAAGGCTATCAACTGGGGAACGGTATTAAAAGGGCTTTCTCTGCAGTTAATATTAGCTGTATTGGTACTCAAAGTTCCTTTTGTCGAAAGGATTTTCGATAGCATAGGAAAGGTATTCGTAAAAATATTAAGCTTTACCGCTGAAGGAAGTAAGTTTCTTTTTTCAGGATTAATGGATACCGAGACTTATGGGTTTATTTTTGCTTTTCAAGTTTTACCCACAGTAATATTCTTTTCAGCACTTACCAGTATTCTTTATTACTACGGCATTCTTCAAAAAGTGGTTTGGGCTTTTGCTTGGGTTATGCGTAAAACACTGAAACTGTCTGGTGCAGAAAGTCTAGCAGCTGCAGGTAATATTTTCCTGGGTCAGACTGAAGCTCCTCTTTTGGTTAAACCATATATCAAGAACATGACACTGTCTGAGTTGTTGTGTTTAATGAGTGGAGGAATGGCAACAATTGCGGGTGCTGTGTTAGCAGCATACATTGGGTTTCTTGGTGGTCCGGATGAATTGAATCAATTGTATTTCGCCAAGCACTTGTTAACGGCTTCGGTAATGAGCGCCCCAGCAGCAATTATTGCGGCAAAGATCTTACTTCCAGAAACCGAAAAGGTGAACAAGGATATGACCATTAATAAAAGCTCCATAGGTGGAAACTGGTTGGAAGCTATTGCAAATGGTACAACGGAGGGGCTGAAGCTTGCCGTTAATGTGGGAGCCATGTTGTTAGTGTTTACCGCTTTCATTGCTTTGGCTAATTCTATCTTGGGAGACCTTATTGGTGATGCGACAGGACTTAATGGCTGGGTTGCTGATTTGACCGATGGACGCTACGACACCTTTTCTCTTGAATTTATTTTAGGCTATACGCTTAGTCCTCTTACTTGGTTGCTGGGTGTTTCTGGAGCCGATGCTCCTGCCGTTGGTCAGTTACTTGGGGAGAAGACGATTTTAAATGAATTTTACGCCTATACCACCATGAGTAATATGGTTGGTGAGGGGATGTTTACGGATTCTCGATCTATTGTAATTGCAACTTATATCTTATGTGGGTTTTCCAATTTTGCTTCTATCGGTATTCAGATAGGTGGCATTGGTGCTATTGCTCCAACTAGAAGAGGAGATCTTTCTAAATTGGGTGTAAAAGCATTGATTGCAGGAACAATGGCATCTCTTTATACGGGTGTAATTGTAGGTATGTTAATCTAAAAACCCCACCTTAAAGAAACTTTAAAGCAGGGTCTATGCATTCGTGGGTTTTGTAGAATGCTAGGTTAACTTTTGTATTTTTTCTTGATTTCTTTAAAGTTGTCTTTGCTCACCGTCTCACCAGTAAGAACATTGTGTTCTATCGCCAAGACATAGTCTTCTATGTTTTTTCTGAATTTACCTTTTGCCAAACGACCCATGAATGCAGGTTTGGTTCTAAGACTCATTGTGATTACTAACTTACTTGAGCCATCATCAACAGGTTCGACCTTATAAGTTGCTTTTGAGTAAGTAGGATCGAGAGGTAGTTTTTCCACATGCGAGATATCAACACCAAAACTGTATTCTTCTGGGTTGTAATGCGTTTGTGTTTCTTGGGTGTATTTTGTTTTGTCCTCGTTAAGGTAGCAAACACGTTCGCAGCCTTCGCCACCATGATCCAAATCTCCTACATATTCTGAACTCACCAATCCTGGATGACTGTCAGCCACATCGCCATAATTTTCGCCAACAACGGCCCAAACTTTTTCAGCAGGAGCTGCAATAATTCTTTCTACCGTAAAGTCCACCGTCTTTTTCTGTGCCCATGCAGTCATGGAAAAAAGAGCTAAGGTCAACATGGATAATTTCTTCAAAGTGTTCATCTTATTTTGTTTTTTCTAATTACAAGACAAAGATGAAGAACCCAATGCGCTATGAATGGGAGAATACGTTCAGATCATTGGAGTTTCAGCCCAGGTTAATATCCGGAGGCATGGCCATCTTTACGGCTCTCTGAAGCACCCCGATATACTTTATTCTTAGAATCCCAAAGAATGGCCTGATAGCCACCGTACACTCCACGGGCAATACCGATGTTATGACCTAAATCTTGTAATCCTCTGATTGTTTGCTGAGAAATTCCTGATTCTAGTCTTACTTCTCCCTTGCCGCTGCTCAAGACTCCTGTAGGCGAAGAACCTCCAGCGTGGTCCCAGCGCGGGGCATCTCCAGCTTCTTGAAGATTCATTCCAAAATCGATAAGGTTCATTACAATCTGCGTGTGACCTTGCGGTTGAAAATCTCCACCCATTACTCCGAAGCTAACGTAGGGCTGGCCATCTTTTGTAATAAAGGCAGGGATTATGGTATGAAAAGGACGCTTTTCAGGTTCCAAAGTATTGGCTTGTCCTTCTTTCAGGCTGAACAGTTCACCACGGTCTTGTAACATAAAACCCAATTTTGGTGGAACCATTCCGGAACCCATTCCACGGTAGTTGCTCTGTATTAAGGAGATCATATTTCCTTCTTTATCGGCAACCGTCAAATAGATAGTTTCGCCTGCGCTGATCTCACCTGCATCATAGTTGGATGCACGTTTCCCAATTAAAGCTCTACGTTCATTCGCATATTCGTCTGAAAGAAGATGTTCTACTGGAACATCTACAAACTCCATATCTGCATAGTATTTAGCCCGATCTTCAAATGCCAATTTTTTAGCTTCTGTAAAAAGATGTAAGTGTTCAGCACTGCCAAATTCTATCGTTGAGAAATCATAGCCTTCCAAAATTTGTAGCATTTGTAGAGCTGCAATTCCCTGACCGTTTGGTGGTAGTTCCCAAACATCGTAACCACGGTAATTTACTGATACAGGTTCAACCCACTCAGAATGGTGATTGGCTAAATCTTCTACAGAAAGAAATCCACCTTGTTCTTGAATGAATGTGGAAATCGTTTCAGCTATTTCTCCTTTATAGAAGGCGTCACGTCCTCCTTTTGCCAGTTGCTTATAGGTTTCGGCTAAGTATGGATTTTTATAGACCTCCCCTTCATCTGGCAGTTTTCCTCCATTTTGAGAAATGTAAGTGTCTTCAATGTTGGGGAAGCCTTTTTTCATGAAGTAAGGAACAGACCGCTGCATGTACCAAGAAATCAATTGCGTCAATGGGAATCCATTTTCGGCATAGTTGATTGCGGGCTGTAAAATGCTTTTCATTTTCATGGAACCGAATCGCTCATGTAATGAAAACCAACCATCAACTGTTCCAGGTACACTTACAGGAAGCGGTCCATAAGACGGGATCTTTTCCATTCCATTTTTTTCAAAATATTCTACACTGATTCCTTTTGGCGAACGACCGCTGGCGTTCAATCCGTATAACTTTTGTGTTTCTGCATCCCAAACGATAGCAAATAGATCTCCTCCAATTCCGCAACCCGTGGGTTCCATTAATCCCAATGCTGCATTTGCAGCAATTGCTGCGTCTATGGCATTTCCGCCTTCTTTTAAAATTTCAATGGCAATTTGTGTGGCTAAAGGGTGACTAGTTGCAGCCATTCCATTTTGGGCAATTACCTCAGAACGTGTTGCGAATGATCTACCTGTAATTCGGTCTTGACTAAAAGCTGTAAAGGTAAGAGCGAGGAATAAAAAGATGAGCGTTTTCATTGCATGTGGGTTAATCAGATGATTCTAAAGTAGAAAAGATTCGCTATCTGTACATATCGAGTTGAAGCGTCCAATCGTAATTGGAGTATTTGATTTTCTTGATGCTCTCCAGATTTGATATTTGAGTGTAACGACTAACCAGTTCGATCTTTTCTTTTTGGTTTCCAAAATCGCCACTGTAGTAATAGAAGAGTTTTGAAAGAAATAGTGTTTCGTTTTCAACGGATGAGGTCTCTACTAAAAACCCTTTAGTAGCATCATCTAATTGTGTATCCAGACTTTCCAAAGAATAAAACAAAATAGAAGGACAACTTTTTGCTCCGCAGTTCAAGGCAAAATGAATGCGAATATCTAACTGCTCTACGCGATGTGTTTTTTCAAATTTTCCGGGAAACCATTTCTTGATTTTACCTTGACCGTAAATCCATTGACTTCGTCTAAGTATTCCGTGTTCAATATCATTGAGACTCATGAAATGGCCTGCTACGAAAAGCCTTCTTTTCCCATAAAAAGCCATTCGTTTCTTGTATTGAAAGGTGTCTTGTTTTAAAGCGTGCTGTACTGTGGCATTGTAGATATTGATCCAAAAAGTTTTCTTTTCGTCATCATCTCTTAATTCGGTGAGAAGAATTTCGGGTTTGGTTTCCTTTAATTCTCTTAAATAGCATTCTACATCCTGATTGTACTTAACCGCGGCTAAAAACTCTTGCGATAGCTGAATAAGAGGCATTCCAGAAGCACTTAAAGCGATCATAAAACATCCTATAAACAATGATTTCATTGTCCCTTAAGACAAAATGAAAAAGAAATCATTTCATTCTTGAGTTGATTTTATTCCTTCTTTTTGAAATATGACTGGAGTTTTTGAATTCCATTCCAATGACAACCACCGTCCATTGAAAAGAACTGTTCACCTTTGTACGTCAAGTCGTATGAATCTGTTGTGGTACAGCCTCCTCCTTGTACCATTCGCATTTGATATTCAAACGATGCGAAAAATTCAATGTCTTTATGTGACATTTCGATGTGCTCATTATCCCAACTTAGAAAGTACTGGTTGTTTTCTTTATGGACATAAAGGCTGTCTTGCATACGGTGGAAACAACCAAAAGACCACATCTTCAATTTCAAGCTATCACCATTTTCTAATCGGAGAATGACCGGGTTAATTCGAGTGGTTTCATATTCAATGCTATCCGTGCAAATGGTGATTTCGATTTTGCCCTTTCCCTTAATCTCTATGGCTTTTTCTTGGTATCGACCGATGTCATTTACATATCGTAGAGTATACGTTCCCAAAGGTAAACTCTTCAATTTGGCTTTGCCTTTAAAGTCTGTTGTTACATAGCTATACAGGGTATCCGCGATTTTCAATTCAGAACGATAAGGAGCAGCCCATTCTTCACTGCAACTTTTTAAAGTAAGATGCAATGAACTTTGACTCCACAGAACAGAAGAAAAAAGAAATGAACTTAAAAGGACAATTGGCTTCATGCTTATGATAACGCAAAAACTTAGCCATTTATCACAACCGTCCCGCTAAAATCGTCATGCCATTTCATTCCTGAGAAAGGAAAGAGATAGGAAGCAAAGTCGAAAGGAATAAATCGGCACATGGTACGGATGTACAATTGGTACCAATCTAACCCATACCCTTCTTTATTAATGACTTTAGTTCGCGTAATAAACTTGCCGAGCGTTTTACCAAAGTAGTATTCCAGAACCATGTAGTATGAAATAAACATGAATACCATAAGAGGTATGGAAAAGGTTTTGGCCCCATTCATGAGCCAATGGCTTCCATAAATGAGCATGAACAGTATGAGATTGTCGATACCAAAGTTAATAGCTCTCTTGAACGGATTGGCAACAATGGCATCTAGTGAAGCTGCTTGTTGATAGTTGTAGGCAATTTGCTCTTTTATTTGCTCATAGCCATGAGTAGAAATATCCCTTTTACCGATCTCCCTTTTCGCTGCCTCTGCAGCCCATGCTTGATAATCCATATTTTGAAACTCAATGATCTCTATGAGTTCTTCATCTGTTTTATCATGCATGTTATTTACATACTGCACGGCTATCTGAATTAGATCTCGTAGCCCAATAGCACATCCATTGTTCCTCGGCTAACGCTGTGGTAATTTGGTCGCGCTTGTGTATTAATCTCTACAGCTAAATCTCTTTGGTTGGTTTCTACCAGCGCTCTATACGTGGGCGTCAGGAATTTTCTTCTACCCACATTAATGAGGAACTTTTCCATTTTGGGATAAGCACGCTCATATTTGTTTCTAATTACAGGTTGCCACCAAGCGGCCAAAATTTCATTGTTCCCGCTTTTACTGAATTTGTATTT
>JAOARK010000290.1 GCA_025210575.1 Schleiferiaceae bacterium | reverse complement strand
TTAAAAGTAATTTTTTCATAATATGTGATTTTTCGAATTTCTATTGGTAAGACGATAAGGTGTTTGAATAGTTACAGCTCTATCGTTTATTTTAATGTGGTTGAAAAGCCCAGGCCTTTAGAGTTAAAATTTAGGCGTGTTTTTTCAGTTTCTGAATCGTATTTTTTCTCCAGTTGAATTTTCTTCCCTGCAATTTCTCCCAGCTTGTTCACACCAAATTTTGCCACGGCAGATAAAAGTGATTCAGCTTTTTTAGGAGTACTCGATTTCCAGGACATACCAAGGTGTTGCATTCCGCTTGAATTAACTTTTACATGAGGTGTTGCATTAACTTTCAAATTAAGATTCTCGTCAGGAACATCCGCGTTAGCAATCAGTTCTGTTTTATCATTAACACCTATCTCCGGAAGGCTCACAACCTCACGAATTTCAATCTCTTCTTTAATAATATTGCGGGATATTGGTTTCTCTGCAGGTTTTGCCATTGGTTTTTCATTGGTAATATTTACCTCTTCTTTCTCAACCAACAAGGCTTTGTTTTCATCTTTTGCTTCGGGCTTCTCTATTTTAACTTCGCTTGCACTTTGTTCTGCCAGCCGGGCCAAATCTGCTTCATTAAAACTATTGCCTGATCTTTCAACAAAAATATCATTCCAAATAGAGAAGAGTAACAAAATAGATGCAGCTATGCCTACTCCTGAAATCCAAAGTGGTAATAGTTTTCTCTTTTTCTTCTGAAGAGATTCTTTGTCAGGATATATAATTGCATGGTCCGGATACAGTTTTGTCTTCTTGTAAAGCTTTACATCTTCAATTCTTTTCGGATTGGCATTTACAAATTCATCAAATATGAACTCTTCCTCCAGGCTTAAATCTCCTTCTATTTTGGCAACACAGAAATCATCAAAGTCCGATTTAAAAGGAATTTCTTTCAAACTCTCTTTGCCCATCTGAACATCTTCTTCAACAAGAGAGAAAATTTCCATCTCTTCCAGTTCTTCCTTCAGTTCAGGATATTGCACAAGAAATTCATCAAGAACTATTTGTTCCTGAGCACTCAAGTTTCCTTCCATGTAATCAAGGAAGAATTCTTCGTAATTATCAAGAGTGATCTTTCTCATTTTCTTTAAACTAAACTTTCTATGCTTCCCAAATACTTTTTCAGATGCTTTCTTGCTCTGTATATATACACTTTAACCTGAGATTCATTTAAGTCGGTAATTTTAGCAATCTCCTGGTACGAATAGCCTTCGTAATCCCTTAGTAAAATAACCGAACGTTGAATTTCCGAAAGTTGATCCAATGCCCAATCCAGAATTTCTTTAAGATCTGTATACTGATTGCTGTGTGAATATTCACGCACATCAACTTTTTCAAAATCTTCTTTTCTCTTCTCTCTGCGAATTAAATCTATCATTGTATGATATGCAGTCGTAAAAAGATAAGATTTCACTTTTTGAAAGTTTACATTCTCAACATTTCTCCACAATTTCTCGAAACTATCTTGCACAATATCCCGCGCCTTATCCTCATCCTTAATATTCTTGAGAATAAAACGAAACATGCCGTCGGCATGCTGTTCCACGCTTTTATTGTATTCGATTAGATTCATTTTTGACTAGTAGTCGGAAGTAGGACGCATGAGTATTTCGAAAAGTTACAAGCAAATTTTATTATCTTCGAATCTGAGAAACTTTTTCAATTTATTCTTCAGCTTTTTTATCCGTAGAATAAATTTAAACAGATTCCGAAACCATTTTTTGATTCCTCCCGCCAGAAGTTTCCTCAAACTAATGATTCATTAAAATTATAACTTCAAAAGAAATGAGAAAAATTATTTTCACTTTGATCATTTTGGGATCAATATTATCAGCATGTTGCGATCGTTGTAAAACAGGTGCATGTCAACAAAATCCAAATGAACACTTGGTAATGTCTACCCTTTGGTACCAAAAAGCTTCAGAATGTCGCGCTCTGTACTACCAGGCTTTTAATGTGGCCAAACTATCTTTGGATCAACAATTGGCAAGCTCAGACAATTCAAAACCCAAAGCCGTTGTGGTTGATATTGATGAAACCGTTCTGGACAACAGCCCATTTGAAACAAATTCAATACGCACAGGCAAATCTTTTACACCTGCACTATGGGACGAGTGGGTTAACATGGCCAAAGCACAGGCAACTCCTGGTGCACTGGAGTTTTTAAAATATGCCGAATCAAAAGGTGTTGAAACTTTTTACATTTCAAACAGAAGTGTAACTGTTACTGCTAAAACTTTGGAAAACCTAAAGAATCTTGGTTTTCCTTATGCGGATGAAAAACACATTCTGTTGAAAGAAAAAACCAGCATTAAAACAGTAAGAAGAAAAATTGTTAGTTCAACTCATGATATTTTAATTTTTGCAGGTGATAATATTGGTGATTTTGATGAGTTTTTTGAAGATCGATCAACAAACTATGGTTTTGATAAGCTTGACAGCCAAAAAGAATTATTTGGAAAGAAATACATTGTATTGCCAAATCCAATGTATGGTTCGTGGGAAAAACAGGTCTTAAAAAGCGATAAAAAACTAAGTCCACAGGAAAAAGAAGAACTGCGAAAAGCACAATTAATAGGATACGAAGAAATTTAATTGTTAAGCCTGTCAAAAGACAGGCTTAATTTTTTAATGCAATTCGGAATAAAATTATCTTTGTACAGATTCATCCTATTCGTCTGATAAAACTATGCTTGCAAATTTCAATATAGCTTCTGATACAATTATAAAAACTTACAAAGAACAAATAGATAGTAGCAGATCAAATATGGCTGATACTATACTTAGTGAGCCGATATCAACCAATTCAGACAGCCTGGTATCACAGGAAATAATTGAAATTAAACCAATAGGTGAAGAAGGAAATGCCCTATCCTCTCAACGTAGCGACTGGATGGTGGGTGTTTTGCTAGTTTCATTGATCTTAATGGCAATCATTCGATTTTCTTTCAGCAAGTATCTTCACAGGGTTATTGATGCCATTGTGAACGCCCAAACATCTAACAGTTTATTTGTTGAGAAAAACATGCGTAACCTTAGGGGTGCTATTTTCATGAACTGTCTCTTTTTTGTGAATGGTGCATTGTTTCTTTCACAATATTCAAGTGAGTTAATGAGCCTGAAACATGCAAACAATTCTTTTAGCTTTTTTCTTTACTGCTTGCTTGCCCTGCTTTTAATTTATTTGGGCAAATTAATAGTGATTCGCACTTTTGGATACATTTTTAACGGTACAAAAGAGAGTAAGGAGTACATGCACACTGTATTTCTCTACAATAAGAATTTGGGAATGTTTCTTCTACCAATCACTTTAAGTGTACCGTTTATCGCTTACCACGCTGTTCCATATCTGCTAAATGCAGGCCTGATAATGGCATTGGTTTTCTTTCTTTTTAGAATTGCACGAGGTCTTAAAATATTATTTCGCAAACATGTTTCCATATTTTATATGATTTTGTACCTTTGTGCCTTGGAAATTTTGCCCTTGCTAATGATTTACAAACTGTTAAAATCTTTAGCCTAAGGCGGTGTAATAAATTGTTGAACTAAACCTTAGTATTTTGAGAATCAAGACTATCCTGGTTTCACAACCTAAGCCACAAACCGAAAAGTCACCGTATTTCGATTTGGCAGAGAAGTACAATTTGAAAATTGATTTTCGACCTTTCATTCAGGTTGAAGGAGTTTCGGCTAAAGATTTCAGACAGGAACGGATCAACATATTGGATCACACTGCTGTTATTTTTACCAGTAGAACAGCGATTGATCACTTCTTTAGAATTTGTCAGGATTTAAGAATCACCGTACCTGATGACATGAAGTATTTTTGTATTTCAGAATCAACAGCTTTCTACTTACAGAAGTACATTGTTTACAGAAAAAGAAAAATTTTCTTTGGAGAAAAAAGATTTGAAGAATTAGTTGATATCATGGGTAAGCACAAATCAGAGAAATTCCTGATTCCACTTTCTGATATTCACAAAGCTTCGATTCCTGCTTTACTTGACAAGAACAAAATCAAGTATACCAAAGCAATTCTATATAGAACTGTTAGTAGCGATCTTTCGGATTTGGCTGATGTAAACTATGATATTTTGGCTTTCTATAGCCCATCAGGTATTACTTCATTGTTCCAGAACTTCCCGGAATTCAAACAAAACAGTACAATTATTGCTGCATTCGGGCCTGCTACCTCAAAAGCAGTTAATGATGCAGGCTTAAGATTGGATATTCAAGCTCCAATGCCTCAGGCTCCATCAATGACCATGGCTTTGGATCAGTATATCAAGAAATTCAATAAAGATAATAAAGACAAGTAGTCTAAATCAGAACATATTCAAAAGAAGGGGAAGCACATTCCCCTTTTTTTGTCGAATTTAGTAGTATGAAAATTCCTAATCGTTTCACTTTTGAAAAGGCCGAAAGGCTCACTCATAAAACTCTTATCGGAAAATTATTTTCGGAAGGAAACGGTTATATCTCCTACCCTTTTCGCATTGTATGGAAAGCTGAAAATCTTCATACTGATTATCCTGCACAAGTTGCAATAACAGTATCAAAACGAAATTTTAAGCATGCTGTTAAACGTAACCTTTTAAAGAGAAGAGTACGGGAAATCTATCGCCAAAATAAGAACACTCTGTACCAGGAATTGGAAAAAAGAGATGTTCAACTTGCTTTCATGATCGTATATCTTCCCAAAACAATACTGAAATCAAGTGAAATGGATGCCAAATTGGTAAAAGCACTATAACGATTACCTTTGGAGTATGACAAATATTCTAAACATGCTAAAAAGGGGGATTCTGTTCGTAATGATACTACCGATTAGGTTCTATCAATACGTTATTTCGCCTCTAACCCCTGCTGCATGCCGATACACCCCTACGTGTTCAACTTATGCAATTCAAGCATTAAAAAAACATGGCCCATTTAAAGGTAGTTATCTGGCGATCAAAAGAATTATCTCCTGCAATCCATGGGGAGGTCATGGCCACGATCCGGTTCCATAAATACATTTATAATTTCATTGTAAACCGGTCAATTACTATACAGTAGTCAAAAAAATAAGTTCATTCGGAATTTATTTAGAACCATTCTCGATAAAATTGCGTAATTTATTTAGAGCACACCTTTCTGCCTGCGATATTGATTTATAGAACGATAGGGTTAAGAAATGTTAAAGGGTATTGATTTCACTCAGGATTGGCTATATTTGCTTTACCTTCTTAAATTATTATTCAATTCTCAAGAGTAAAATCAAACCGAAAGTTCATAGGGGATGTTCTTCGTAGAGGGGTAATTTAGTAATCAAGTAAAAAGAAAAATATATGAAGCTTCAAAGGAAAAAAGGAACCATTTGGATGCTTGCGATTCTACTGTTTTGTAGTGCAGCATTTTTTGGGTTCACACGGGACGAGAGAAATTTTGAAATCAGTAAAAATCTAAATATTTACTATACTCTTTTCAGAGAGCTGAATCTGTTCTATGTTGATGAAATTGATCCGGGAGATCTAATTAAAAAGAGTATGGATGCGATGTTGAGTTCTCTTGATCCATACACAACTTATATTTCAGAAGCTGAAATTGAAGATTTCAAATTGATGACAACCGGAGAATACGCCGGAATTGGTTCATTGATCAGCAAGCACGGTGATCATGTTATAATTGCAGAACCATATAAAGGATTTCCAGCAGATAAGGCAGGCTTAAAAGCCGGTGATATCATGGTGGAAATTAATGGGACATCTGTAAAAGGAAAGAATACTGAGGATGTAAGTAGTTTGTTAAAAGGTCAGGCTAATGCTCCTTTAACTATTAAAGTAAAGCGTCCGGGTACAAAGAAAACATTAGAGAAAAAACTGGTTCGTGAGAATATCCAACTAAAATCTGTGCCTTACTATGGTATGGTAACCGACTCTATCGGTTACATTCATTTGAATCAGTTTACTAACAAATCAGCTGGTGAGGTAAAGAACGCTTTAAGCGAATTAAAAAAGCAAAATGCAAAGTCGATTGTTTTAGATCTTCGTGGAAATCCTGGCGGATTATTAGATCAAGCCATTGAAATCACCAACCTATTTGTGGAAAAAGGATCTGAAATTGTAAGTACCAAAGGAAAAGTATCTAAGTGGGACAAATCTTACAAGGCTATGAGAAATCCTGTTGATGCAGAAATTCCAATTGCTGTTTTAGTGAATCGTGGATCAGCATCAGCTTCCGAGATTGTATCAGGTGCACTTCAGGACCTTGACAGAGGCGTTGTATTAGGAAAAAGAACATTTGGTAAGGGCTTGGTTCAAACTACCAGAAATCTTACCTATAATGCCAAATTAAAGGTAACAACTGCCAAATATTATATTCCTAGTGGAAGATGTATTCAAGCATTGGATTACAGCAACAGAAATAAAGATGGAAGTGTTGGCAAAATTGCAGATTCATTGTTGACTGAATATCAAACTAAAAATGGAAGAACTGTTTATGATGGTGGAGGAATACTTCCTGACATTACAATGGACAATGAGTTGTACAGTAGTTTGACTGTGAATCTGATCCGTTCATTCATGATTTTTGACTTTGCAACATTGTATGCAAATTCTCATGAAAATATAGCTTCGAGTAAGGAATTTAAATTAACCGATCAGGATTTTGAAGAATTCACCAAATATATCAAGGATAAGGATTTTAAATATAAGTCTGAAAGTACTGAAATTCTCGATGCATTGAAGAAATCGGCAAAAGAGGAGAAGTATTTTGAAATTTCAACCGATGAGTTCAATGCGTTGGCTGCTAAACTCCAACCAAATTTAGATCGAGATTTAAAGAGATTTAAAGATGAAATTTCTAACTTAATTGCTCACGAAATTGTGAAGCGTTTTCACTATCAGAAAGGTGGTATTGAGTTCACTTTGCGTGATGATAAGACATTAAAACGTGCTATTGAAGTACTTGAGAACCCTAACGAGTATGCTGGTATTTTAGATGGCAGCATTGGTTTACATGCCATAAACAAGAAATAAAGTAATTGAAGCTAACATATACGTAGAGCCCATTTATCCTTGAGATGAATGGGCTTTTTACTAATAAAAAATCCGAATATTAATAGCAGGTTATACTATTAATATCCGGATTTCTGATGTTATCTCTTAAGTACTTTTAATGAGCTTCCAACCAGTTCTCTCCTACTCCCATGTCCACTGTAAGTGGTACTGATAGTTTCACTGCATTCTCCATTTCCTCGCGAAGAATAACTTTCATTTGTTCCAGTTCCGATTTCACACAATCAAAGTTCAATTCAT